>JAYVMG010000114.1:0-12621 GCA_043759095.1 Acidobacteriota bacterium
GGCTTGTTCACGGGCGCCATCATCCCGCGCACCCACCCCGCCGCGAACGCCGCGGGCTTCGGCCTGCTCGGCGCATGGCCGACCGAGACCATCGCGGGCGCGATCGCCTCCAACGAGAACAACCAGCCCAACGCCATCGCCACGGGGCCCATCGTTGACTCCGCGGACATGTTCACGATCAAGGTGGAGCACAAGTTCACGAATACATGGTCGTTGAACGGATCGTACATCTACAACAAGACCGACGAGCCGGGTAGCACGATCATGAAGCCGGAGAACTGGTACATCGCCAGTCAGGACAATTTTTTTGGCCCGCTGCGCCGGCGGCCACATGTCATGACCCTCAACAACACGAACATCATCAACGACACAACGGTGCTCTCGCTGCGATACGGCTTTTCGACGTGGGCGGACTCGTGCGACAAGCAGGCCTTCAGCCCCGGGGTCGGGTCGCTGGGGTTCAGCCCGAATTACACCAATGCCCTTTCACAAAAGGACGTCTTCCCAAGCCTTGGCTTCAACGAAGCGGTCCAGGGCGTCGGCGGCTGGGGCGCCATCCCCACCCGGTGGAAGAGCCCGTACTCGATTAACGGCACGCTGTCGAAACTGTTGGGCAACCACAGCGTAAAGGTCGGGGCGGACACGAGGCGTCTGGGGATCGCGACGGTGTCCGAGACTGACCTGGGCGGCAGCTTCAACTTCAGCCGTCTCTTCACCAGTAACGCTGGCGTCGGCGGCCACGAGCTGGCCAGCGTCCTGCTCGGCGCGCCCTCCGACGGATCGGTCCCTTTCAACGATGGCCCGTTCGAGTGGTACACGAATTACTACGGCGCCTATGTCCAGGACGACTGGCGTGTGAACTCAAAGCTGACACTGAATTACGGCTTGCGGTTCGAGCACGAAGACGGCCTGCAGGAAATCGCAAATCGCCAGACGGTCGCCTTCGACCAGACCGTGGTGAGTCCGCTGAATGCGACTGTGCCCAAGACCGGCGGGCTCGCGGGTCGCACGATCACTGGCGGCCTCATCTACGCCGGCGTCAACGGCGCTCCAACCGCACAGGGCAATCCGGCGAAGGTCAAGGTCGCCCCGCGTCTCGGAGTGACCTATGCGCCCAGTGTCAACACGGTCGTCCGCGCAGGCTACGGACTGTTCTACGCGCCGTGGAACTACAACGGCTCAAACCACGGCCAGGTCGGCTTCACCCGGAGGACGCAACTCAATCAGACCGACCCTACGACCGGTGTTCCGATCACGTCGCTCGACAATCCGTTCCCCGCTGGCCTCGTGGAGCCGATCGGCTCGTCGCTGGGACTGCTCACCAGCACCGGCGGCAACATCAACTACGTCGACCAGAACAAAGGGGACCCCAAGGTTCACCAGTATTCGTTCGACGTTCAGCGCGAGCTGCCCGGCCACATGGCGGTGACGGTTGGCTACGTGGGCGCGACCGGCCGTGACATCGGCTTCGCCGGCACGAACAACGTGGGCATCAACATCAACCAGATCGACCCGGCCGTCGCGCGCGCGGCGTATCCGGGTCCCAACGGCACCTGGAACTCGGCGGCTCTCCGTGCGCAGGTGCCCAACCCGTTCTTCGGCGTCCCTGGAACGGGCGAGTTCGGCGGACGGGCAACCATCGCGGCGGGGCAGCTCCTGCGGCCGTTCCCGCAGTTCGGCGACATCAACCAGTTCGAGCGTACCGCGGGCGGAAAACGGCAATATCACGCCGCCACGTTCGTGCTCGACAAGCGCACGAACGGATGGTGGGGCGGCCGCTTCAGCTACACCTTCAGCCGGACGACAGACAACCAGTTCGGGGAGAGCACCACCTACCAGACCCGCACCGCCGTTCCCCAGAACAACTACGACCTGGATGCTGAATACGGTCTGAGCAATTTCGACACGCCACACCACATCGTCCTGGCGCCCATCATCAAGTTCCCGGAGTCGCACAGTAGCAATGCCGTCGTCCGGATGCTCCTCTCCGGGTGGAACGCATCCTCCGTCGTCGAGCTGGTCAGCGGATCGCCGCTCAACGCGGTGCTCAGCGGCGGCGCGTCCGGCGCGAACCTGGGACTCTTGGGCGGGCGGCAGCGGCCGAACCTCACAGGCGACCCGAACACCTCGGGAAGCGACGACGACCGCGTGTCCTCGGCCGACCACACCTCCGCCCGATTCTTCAGCAGCGGAGCCTTCGCGAACCCGGGGGCGGGGCAATACGGCACTGCCGCGCGAACCAACGGCGACTCGCGCTACCAGTTCCGGAAGAACGTCGACCTCGTGGTCTCCAAGGACGCGAGGTTCGGCAGCAAGTCGGGACAAATCCGCTTCGAGATCCTCAATCTCACGAACACGGCAAAGTTCAGAGGGATTGACTCGAACTCGATCGATTCGACGAGCTTCGGACAAATCACGCAACAGGCCGGGTTCGAGCGGATCTGGCAGATGACGTACCGGTTCACTTTCTAGAGCGATCGTTCGCCACGCGGCACGAAGGCACGAGACCTGATCTCAGGTTTCGTGCCTTCGCGCTTTCGTGGCCTTCTTTTTCAGAGGGGTCCTCGTCGCTCGTCTGCTCAGATCAGTCTTCGCACGCCTCCGGAACCCTCGCAGGACAACATAGACGATGGCCATCGTCAGCGTGCCGACGAGCAGCCAGATGGCCGTCTCGAATCGACGACCCTGTCGAGCGGCGCTCGGTCGCTCGAGTGCGGCGCGTGCCTCCTTGACTTGAGGAAAGTCCTCATCCGCTGCGTCGAAGTTCGCGAGAAACTCCCGATAACGCTGGCGCCCGACGCTGGTGTCCCCCAACATCATCGCGGCTCTGGCGAGTCCAAGAACCGACAGTGACCGGTTCGCGTTGCGACCGAGCGCCTGATCGAAGGATGCCTGCGCTTCGCGGGGGCGTCCGGCCTCGAGTAGCATCTCGCCCAGCAGCTCCGGGGCAGGCTTGGCCGGAGACGGCAGCCCGAGCGGCGCGGGCAGCGCGAGTTCGGCCCGCGTGGCCGCTTCGAGAATCGCAATCGCCTCGTTGCCACGCCCGCCGGCACGGGCGATGAGTGCCGCCACCTCGCGTTCCATGATGGCAATGGCCGGACGCAGGTCGCCCTCCTGCTCGGACTGTGCGCGCTGGGCGAGGGCCTGTCTCGCCATGTTGGCCAGATCGGGGTTGTTGGTGCTGGCCGCGCTCATGCCGATTGCCAGTAGTTCGTCGACGTTGCCGAAATTGCGTTCACGACCTAGCATGCTCCAGCGTTGCGTTTCGATGACAAAACGCGCGCGCATCGATGAGAGGTCGCTCTGCAGAGGCTGCGGTGACGAGGAGGCTCCGGTCCGCGACAGCGCGCCGCTGGCCTTCACGACGGGCTCGATCTGCGCGATAGTCTCCCACGCCTCACGGTACCGCCCCATCTGCAGCAGCTCGTACTGGAGCCACGCCAACGCGTGGTAGTTGCGCATCGCCGGGCCGAGTGACTTGCGCGTCACCCACTCGTTCGATGCCTCCCAGGCCGCCCGGTCGGACGCGGCCGCCTCTCTCCACAGCCCGAGCTGAAGGAAAATGTGCGCGGGCATGTGCAGCGCGTGGCTCGATCCATCAGCCACCTTGGCATACGCGCGCGCGGCCGACAGTCCGAGCCGCGCGTGCTCCGGGTCGTCGTAGTCGTGAAGCAGGTAATGCAGCGCGCCGGGATGCTGGGGATGCGACGCCAGGATGCGGTTCAGGATGGCTGCCACGCGCCGCTGAACATCGCTGCCGGCCAGTTCTGGCTGGTGCACCTCGTGCGCGCCGCCGGACCCGATCAGGCTGCGCGACATCGTGCCCATGAGCGCCAGCGCGTGCAGCGACGCGATATCCGGGTCGTCGGGATGGCTCGCGCTGAGACCTCCCATCGCTTCAGCGTAACGTGTGTGGCGCGTGTTGGGGTCGCCCTCGCCGAACAGGATCTCCGCGGCCGCCAGCAGGCCCTTGTCCTTGGCGCTTGCGGCCTTCGCGGCGCGCGCGGACGGCGTAGGCGCGAGGTGAGCAAGCGCGCGTCGCCCGGCGTCGACGTTTTCGTTGCGCCACAGAACCTGGTAGTACGTCATCGCCTCGCCCCAGTAGGCGAGCGCGAATCCGGGATCGATCGTGCGGGCCTGCCTGAACGCCTCGTTCGCCTCTTCGTACTCGAAGTTGTGCAGGGCGGTCATCCCTCGCAGAAAGTGGGGCGTGGGCTGGTCCGCGCTGGCCAGCGAAAGACACGCCGCAACAAGGCAGCCGAGCGAGCGCCATCCATGCCTTCGCATCCGCGGCGGAGGGTAACACATTCAGAAAAATGGAGCGCCCCATCGAGGGCGCTCCAAACATCGCCAATCCTTCGACAATTCAGTTGCAACCCTTTGCAGACTCCCCCTAGAATCGCGGCACTCCCGACACAGACGCACGGGTGGTCCCTACAACCTCGGAGAAAAACTATGAGATTTCGAGCGACGCTCATGCTTGGAGCGCTGCTGGTGGCAACGACCGCGAGCGCGGTGTTTGGCCAAGGCTTTCAGGGAGGCTTGCGCGGGTTGATCAAGGACGCCGGCGGCGTGATTCCCGGCGTCGAAGTGACGCTGACCAACGAGCAGACCAACATCAAACGTTCGACCGTGACCAACGAGCGCGGCGAGTTCGTGTTCGCGAACGTGGATCCTGGCAACTACGGCGCCAAGGCAATTCTCCAGGGATACAAGACGGCCGATCGCGGAGGCATCCGCATCGGCACCCAGCAGTTCCTCACCCTTGACCTGACGCTGGAGGTCGGCGCGATCACCGAGAGTGTGACCGTCACCGGTCAGGCGCCGCTGATCGAGACCGGCAACGCGTCGCAGGGCACGGTGCTCGACTCGGCCGCGCTGCAGACGCTGCCGTCGCCCGGGCGAAACGCCTTCATGATCGGCACCACGGTCCCGACCGTGATCGCGACCGGCGATACGCAATACAACCGGCAGCAGGACCAGACCAACTCGTCGCTCCTGTCGCTTGGCGGCGGCACGCGCCGCGGCAACAACTACACGCTCGACGGCGTGCCGATCAGTGACCTGCGGAACCGCGCCAGCGCAAATCCGACGATCGAGGCGCTCGACGACGTCAAGGTGCAGGTGCACACGTACGACGCCGAAATGGGCCGCACCGGCGGCGGCGTGTTCAACACCACGCTGCGGTCCGGCGCGAATGCCTTCCACGGAAGCGCGTTCTACCAGACCCGGCCGCTCTCGCTCGAGAAGAACAACTACTTCGTCGACAAACAGCTTGCCCTCGATCCGGGCAATCCCCTGTTCGCGAAGCCGAACAACCCGTATTACCTGGGCGGCGGTGGCATCGGCGGCCCGATCAAGAAGGACCGGACGTTCTTCTGGTTCGCCACCGAAAACTACACGGACACACAGACCCGGAATGCCAGCGAGTTGATGCCGACGTCGGCCGAGCGAGGCGGCGATTTCTCGGCCTTGACCAACGGTTCGGGCCAGCGTGTCACCGTCTACGATCCGCTGACCCGCCTGCCGTTTCCCGGCAACGTCATTCCGTTGAACCGGATCAACCCGGTTTCGGCGGCGATGCTGAAATATCTGCCGTTGCCGGACACGAACCTCGACAACGGTTCGTCGAACTACACCCGGACGTCACTCATCAAGTCTACGTGGACCCAGGAGTACACCGGCAAGATCGAGCACAAGTTCACCGACAAGGTGTCGCTGACCGGCTTCTACCTCTACAACAAGTCGGATGAGCCTTGCGCCAACTACTTCGGCTCCGCCGATCAGAACGATCCGAACCGGTTCGCCGACCCCGGCGACTACCTGCTCGTGCGCCGGCCGAAGATCCTGGCGTTGAACAACACGTGGGTGCTGAACGACAGCTCAGTCATGTCGCTGCGCTACGGGCTGACGCGCTTCCCGGACAACGACACGCTGACGCTGCCGTTCGACCCGTCGAGCCTCGGCTTCTCGTCGACGTTTCTCAATCAGACGAGCGTGAAGAAGTTCCCGGACATTATCATCCGCGGGTATGACTCCTTCGCCGGACAGACGCTCGGCGCAATCGATCCGACCGACCGTAACTGGAAGTCGATGAGCGCGAACGGCTCCTTCTCGAAGTTCGTCAGCAGCCACACGTTCAAGGTGGGCGCTGACTTCCGCCAGATCGGTTTGGACTTTTTTGCGCCGGGCCAGGGTGCCGGATTGTTCGACTTCGACAAGGACATCACCTCGTCCAATGGCGCCAACGGCAGCACGACCGACGGCAGCGCCTTCGCGTCGTACCTGCTCGGGTTCCCGTCGGCCCTGTCCAACCGGCAGAGCCGGATTTCGCTTTCGACGCCGGTGAACCTCTCCCTCAACTACTTCGGCGGCTACGCCCAGGACGACTGGCGCGTGAACTCGAAGTTCACGATCAACTACGGCGTACGTCTTGAGCACGAAAGCGGCATTTCCGAGAAGAACAACAACTTCTCGGTGGGTTTCGATCCCACGGCGAAGAACGCGCTGTCGTCGGTGACGCTCCCGGCAGACGCGGTGGCGGGCGTTGGCGCTCGCACGGTCTCCGGCGGGCTGATGTATGCCGGCGTGGATGGCAACCCCACGACGCAGGGCAATCCGACCAAGGTGAAGTTCTCTCCGCGCGTCGGTGCGGTGTACTCGATCAACAGCAATACCGTGGTGCGCGCAGGGTACGGTCTGTACTGGGCGCCGTACAACTACCCCACGCCGAGCACGTCGGCCAATAACTATGGCCAGGTGGGTTACTCGCAGAACACCACGCTGGTCCAGTCCGCGCCTGGAACAGTTCCGACGACGAGCATCACGAACCCGTTCCCTAACGGCATCGTACAGCCGTCGGGAAACTCACTGGGCTCGCTGACCGGCGTCGGCACGAACATCAGCTACGTCGACCAGAACAGCACCGCCCCTCGGGTGCAGCAGTGGTCGATTGACCTGCAGCGCGAACTGCCTGGCTCTCAGGCGATTTCGTTCAGCTACAGCGGATCACGCGGATCAAACATCGGGCTCGGCGGGTCGGACGACGTTGGTGTGAACATCAACCAACTCGATCCAAAGTACCTCGCGCTTGGTGCGGCGCTCGACGCGAGCGTGCCCAACCCGTTTTTCGGCAACCCCAATGCGGGACCCTCCGCCACTCAGGCGACGGTAACCCGCGCGCAGTCGTTGAGGCCCTATCCGCAGTTCGGCAACATCCTCGCGCGGCACGTGCTCGAGGGGAAGAGTCAGTATCACGCCGGTGTCGTCGAGTGGAGCAAGCGGTCGACCCACGGCTGGGGCGGTCGCGTCAGCTACACCTACAGCGTGCTGAAGGACAACCTGATTGGCCAGTCGAACTTCTATTCGGCCGGCGGTTTCAATCCTCAGAACAACTACAACTACATTCCGGGCTCGCCCTACTACAACCCGGACGTGGACTACACCAACGGCCTGCTCGACGTGCCGCACCGCGTGATCATCGCGCCGATCGCCGACCTGCCCTTCGGCAAGGGCAAAGTGTGGGGCAGCAATAGCAACGCTGTCGACTGGATCCTCGGCGGCTGGCAGGTGTCGGCGGCAATCAACCTTCAGCAGGGCTTTCCGCTGAGCGTCCAGCAGAGCGACAACACCCGGACGTTCTCCGGGGTCCAGCGGCCGAACCTCGTGCCCGGTGTGGATCTGTCGACCCCGGGTAATTACGAAGATCGCCTGGCGTCGGCCGATCACCCGACCGCGACGTGGATCAACCCGGCGGCATTCACGTTGGCCGCGCCATACACGTTCGGCAATGCACCGCGCACGCTCACCGATCTGCGTTCGCCGAACCAGTACAACGTGGACGGTGTGTTCATCAAGAACCTGCGCTTCGGCACGCACAGTGCCCAGGTGAAGATCGAGATGCTCAATCTCCTTAACCGCGTCAACGTGCGCGCACTGCAGAGCCGCAACACGTTCGGCAACTCGAACTTCGGCCAGACGACGACGCAGGCCGGGTTCCAGCGGATCACGCAGCTGATGTTCCGCTACTCGTTCTAGGTAGGGCGCTCCAGGAAGTGGAGCCTGCCGAATCGATCAGCCACGGAGACTTCTCGTCTCCGTGGCTTTTTTATTGCCGCCAGACGATTCGGACAAGATCGTTGTGAACGCAGTCGCGGGCGAGGCCCGGAGACACAGAGTAGAATTTGCTCGTGTCCCCGAGTCACCGATGGCGGCGCACGACAAAGCTGATTGCTTGTTTCGTGTATTTCGTGCTTCCGTGGCTGTTGCTTTCCGGCCGGCCGTCGAGTGCGTGGCAATCGCCTCCCCTCCTCGGCCGCATCACGTTCCCCACGTCCGGCACCGCGCAGGCGCAGCCGCTGTTCGTGCGCGGCGTTCTCTTTCTTCACAGCTTCGAGTACGACGAAGCCATCGATGCGTTCCGTCAGGCGCAGCGCGCCGACCCGGGTTTCGCGATGGCGTACTGGGGCGAGGCGCTGGCCTACAACCAACCGCTCTGGTACAACGAGAGTCCCGAGAAAGCCCGAACGGTGCTGGCGCGGCTTGGGCCCACGCGCGTCGCGCGGCAGGCCAAGGCGCCGACCGCGAGAGAAAAAGCCTACCTCGACGCCGTCGAGCGTCTGTTTGGCGATGGCAGCAAGGCCGCTCGCGATCGCGCCTATGCGGATCGCATGGCCGAGTTCACGCGCCAGTATCCGTCGGACGACGAGGCTGCGGCGTTCTACGCTCTGGCGCTGCTGTCGACGATTCCCAGCGGTGAGCGAAACCTGTCAGTGTCCATGAAAGCCGGCGACATCGCGCTCGCGATTCTGAAGAAAAACCCCGAGCATCCCGGCGCGGCGCACTACGCGCTGCATGCCTTCGACAACGCTGGGCGCGCTGAACTGGGGCTGCAAGCGGCTCGCACGTACGCGCGCATCGCGCCGGCCTCGAGCCACGCCCGTCATATGCCGTCGCACGTGTTTCTCCCGCTCGGCATGTGGGACGAGGCCGTCGCGTCGGACGAATCCGCGTTCGCCGCCTCGGTTGATCTCGCCAAACGCAAGGGGCTCTCGGCGTCGCAGTACGACTTTCACAGCCTTTCGTGGCTGCACTACGAGTACCTCCAGCAGGGGCGGTTCACCAAGGCGCGCGAGACGATGCGCGAGGTGGAGAGAGCGCTGGGGGCGGGTGGGGCTGAAGGGTCAGGTGGGTCTAGGGGGTCTAGTGGGGCAGGGCATCAGCACGTCGAAAGCGAGATCGGCAAAGGCTTCGGTCAGTTGTCGCTGAAGAGCGAGCTCGCCTCCATGAAAGCGCGGCTCGTCGTCGAGAGCGGCGACTGGTCGCCGATGAAAGGGCAGGGCAGCTTCGACAACATCGACGAGCTCTTCGCGCTGGGCATGGCGAGCATCCCGCTGCGCGATCCAGGACGAGCCGACGCTGCACTGGAGAACCTCACGACGGCGTCGAAGACAGTGCCGGACCGAGACGCGCGCGCGATCGCGCTGATCATGGCGGCGGAACTGGACGGCCTGATCAAGCTTGGACGAAGCGATCACGCGGGCGCGCTGGCGTCGTTCGCGCGCGCAGCGCAGCTGGAAGCGCGTGGACCCAAGCCCGTGGCGCGTCCCTATCCAATCAAGCCGGCGGGCGAGTTGTACGGCGAGATCCTGCTTGGTACCGGTGATGCGGCAGGCGCGGTCACACAGTTCAAGGCGGCGCTGGCGCGGACCCCCGGCCGCGCGCAATCGTTGCTGGGCCTTGCGCGTGCGGCCAGCGCGACCGGCGCGAAGGCAGACGCTGTCAAGGCGGCAAAGGCATTTCTGACGGCGTGGCATCTGGCGGACCGAGAACGCCCCGAGTTCCAGGAAATGCGGGCGTTGGTGCGCTGACCAGGTCTCAGCTCTCAAATCTCAACGCTCACGCTGAGACTTGAGACTTGAGACTTGAGACTTGCTATGTCTCGTCGATTTGAATCTCCCTGACGTAGAAAAAAATATCCAGACGCCGCGTGCGGATCTTGTCGTCGTTCACCCGCAGGACGATCTGGTACCGGCCGGGCGCATCGGGTCGCCAGACATGAGACCACAGACTCCACGACAACGTGGATGCGGGCAGCGGGCAGTCGTCCACCGGCACCCACGACTGGTTCGACTTGAACCGGATCGACAGCGCATTGGTCGGCGTCGATCCTCCCCAGATGATCCCGGTGATCCGGTAGGCGAGGCGGCCGCCGATCAGCCATTTCTCGACGCGCACCGGCATGGCCGCCGTGTCGATGACTGCCGGCACGAAATCCCGCGCGCGCAGCGGCGCCCCTGCCCCGAGCAAGCCAGTCCCGGTCAGCGAGTCGCCTCTCGACCCAGTTCGGGGCGACCCTGACGCTCTCGAAGGGTCGAAGGGCTGGTGCGTCCGCGCCGCGAACTCCTGCATCTGCAGCGTCGCCGGCGCTTCGTCCGGCACGAGGTCGATGCGGTCGACCCACTTCATGCACGTGCAGCCGTACCAGCCGGGTACGACGAGGCGGACGGGGAAGCCGTGATCGCGCGGCAGCGGCGCGCCGTTCATGCGGACCGCCAGCAGCGCCCGCTGCAGTTCGTCGCGCGTGAAGATCCAGCTCGCGCCGGGCGCTGACGTGCGCGACGGCGTCACCGTGTCGTCCACGCCCGAGACGAGCACGCGGTACGAGGATGCCGACGGCTTCGCGCGATCGAGCATCGCCGAGAGTGGCACGCCTTCCCAGTCGGCCGTGCTCATCAGCCCGTAGTTGGTCTGGTCGGCGTTGCCGGAGCATTCGATCAGATACCGACCGCTCGCGGTCACCAGCGGATCCAGATCCCGTCGGTTGAGATCGAGCGGGGTCTGCACGAGGCCGCCGAGACTGATGGACCACGGCTCCGTACTCGACAGGGCCGGCGGGACGGCCGTTCGGACAAAGAAGCGATCGGACGGCGTCACGGGCATTGCGGATTGTGGAGCGCGGAGTGCGGATTGCGATTGCGGATTGCCCAACTGCGAGAGGTCCGTGAACAGCCGCGCGTCGAGGCCGGAGCCCAGCAGACGGCCGAACGGAGGCGCAGTGACGCCGGGCGTGCCGAGCGGCACGGTGGCGATCAGCCGATCGCCGCTTGCGAGTTGACGAAGAAATGCGGGAGTGACGAGGGCGGCGGAGAGGAAGTCGCGGCGGGTTAGGGACACAGGCAAGTCTGAAGTAAGAAGTCTGAAGTCTGCTCGATCAGACCTCAGACTTCAAACTTCCTATTTTTCTGTTTTTACTTCGTGCTCCTGGGCGACCATCCCAAAGTGGCTGAAGGCTGACGTGAAGGGGCTGAGAGGAAGGCAAAAAAGAAAAGGGCCCAGGACATTGCTGCCCTGAGCCCTCAGCTCTAAGCCCTAGAGGGGCCGGAGCGTTAGCGCGTCGTCGTCCGCGTAGGCCATACCGTTCCCTGGTTCGGTTTCGTCACCGCGGCCAGGCCCTTGTACACAAACTTTTGCAAACGCTGACCGCGGTACGTCTCGGTGGTGTAGACGTTGCCCTTCGAGTCCGTGGCGATGCTGTGCACCGCGTAGAACTGCCCGGGCTGGCGGCCGCCGTCGCCGAAGCTGGTGAGCTCGGTCAGCGACAGACGGTCAAACACGTGGACCTTCTCGTTGGCGCCGTCGGCCAGGTAGAAGTACTTCTGCGCCGCGTCCTTCGAGAACGCGATGTCCCACACCGAACCGTCTCCACGTGTGGTCTTGGCGACCTGTGTTTCTTTCACGAACTCGCCGTTCTTCTTGAAGACCTGGATGCGGTCGTTCGGCCGATCGCAGACGTAGACCATGCCGTCGTTGGACGGCTCGGCGCAGTGTACCGGGTTGCGGAACTGCTGTGCGAGCGGCGCCTCGGGGTTGTAGTTGCCGAGCGGCGTGTCGTCCGGCTTGTGGCCGTAGGCGCCCCAGTAGCGCTTGATCTTGCCGGTGTCCATGTCCATCACGGCCACGCGCTTGTTGCCGTAACCGTCAGATACGTAGGCTTCGTTCGCCTTCTCGTCGAGCGAGACCTTGGCGACCTTGTTGAACGCCCACATGTCGTTGCTGCCGGCGCTGGCGTAGGCAAAACCGAACTGCTTGATGAACTTGCCGTCCTGGGTGAACTTCAGGACCTGGCCGTCATTGCCGCCGTTACCACCGATGAAGACGTTGCCCTTCGAGTCGGGAGTAATACCGTGGTTCGACTCGGGCCACTCATATCCCTGTCCGGGACCGCCCCAGGCGGTCACCAGGCTGCCCGTCGCGCCGTCGAACACCACGACTGGCGGTGCGGCGATGCAGCATTCCGACATGGGCGGGTTCTGCAACGCGTAGATTTCCTTGCGGTCGAGCGTCGCGGCACCGCGATGAATGATGTAGACGCGGTCTTTGGTATCGACGCCCACACCGATCACGTTGCCGTACAGCCAATGCCGATTCGTCGGCTTCGGCCACATCGGATCAACTTCGAAGTACGGCGCTTGCACGCCCATCTTCCCCTGCGCGGCTGCGGCTTTTTCCATCACGCTTTGCGCCACGCCCAGCGACGCGAGCACGCCGACGAAGGCGGCACCCACGACCAGATTTTTCTTGCTCATTCCCCTCATCCTTAGCCTCCGGCTCTCCCCAAGC
>JAYVMG010000115.1:0-1769 GCA_043759095.1 Acidobacteriota bacterium
GGCGCTCGTCAGCGACAACGGATCGCCCGCGGTCTTAATGGCAAACGTCATCCCCGACGAGGGCGCCTGGTTCATCGAAAAATAGTACGCGCCAACAGAATTCTGGCCTTCCGTCAAGTCGTGCAGTTTGACTTCGCGGATGACGCCAACGACCGTGTGAAAGACAGTCTTGTCGGTAATCGCCGTGAGATCCTTGATGTCGTTTGGAAAGTACATCCGGCGGCCGATCGGATCCCGCCCGGTCCAGAAGCGCTTTGCGAGCGTCTCGTCGACGATGATCGAGCTGGCGGCAAGGCCGGGCCGACCTCCCGCATCGGGACTCGCCACCGCCGTGATCGCGTCACGTTCGTCGAAGAAACGACCGCGCGCCAGCTTCACGCCCATCGCCTCGAAATAGCCGGGCGTCACGACCACCTGAGCTGGAGAAATCACCGACTCGCCCGGCTTCATCTGATAGCCCTCGGCGAAGATGACGCTGTCGCTGTTGTTGCCGCCGAATGGAATGGTATTGGTGGCGCCCACTGCGGTCACCCCTGGCAGCGCGCGCAGACGCCGCAGCGCCTCGTGGGTGAATCCGACCAGCGCCTTGTCGTCGGCGTATCGCGCACGCGGCAGGCCTATCGACGCGGTCAGTACGCCGTCGGGATTGAACCCGGGCTGCACGGCGAGCACCTGCCGGAAGCTGGCGAACAGCAGACCGGCGCCGACGAGCAGCATGAACGCGAACGCAACCTGCGCGACGACGAGCGACCGGCGCAACGTGCGAGCGCCGCGCCCCGCCGTGCCGCCGCGGCCTTCTTCGCGCAACACGATGGTGAGGTTCGCGGGCAGCACGTTGGCGACCGGGATCAACCCGAGCACGAACCCGATCACCGCCGCGACACCCAGGGTGTACGCGATGACCACGCCGTCGAGCCGGATTTCCTCGCCGCGCGGCAGCTCCTGAATGTTCAGCGTGCCGAGCAGTTGCAGCGCGCCATAGCCGACAAGAAGACCTGCCGCCGCCGACAGCAGCGTGAGCAAGAGGCTTTCGACGACCAGCTGCCGGCCGATGCGGAAGCGCCCGGCGCCGAGCGCGAGCCGCGTCGCCATCTCCTTCATGCGCGCACGCGACCGCACGAGCACGAGGTTCGCGACGTTGACGCAGCCGATGAGCAGCACGAACAGCGCGCCGCCCCACATCAAATACAACGTGGCCTTAATGGGCCGCACCAGCGTTTCCTGCAACGGGTCGACGGTCGTGTGAAAACCGGCGTTGACGAGCAGCGGCTTCAGTGCGGGAAACTTCTCCAGATTGCGCGCGTTGAGCGCGTCGATTTGCTGCTGCGCTCGTTCGATGCGGGCGCCGGGCTTGAGCCGCCCGATGTTCTGGTAGTTGTTGTTATGGCGCCGTTCGTCGCTTTTCTCCTGCGCGGTGAACGCGAGCGGGCGCCACAACATCACGTTTGGGTTCAGGAAGTAGAACCCCTTCGGCATGACGCCGATCACCGCGAACGGCACGCCGTCCAGGCGCAGATCCTTGCCGATGGCCGCAGGATCGCCACCAAACGCCGACTGCCACAGCGCGTAGCTGAGCACGACCTTCTTGTCGTTGCCGACTTCGTCGTCCTGCTCGCTGAACGCCCGGCCGAGCGCGGGTGCGATCCGGAGCAGGCGGAAGAACGACGGCGTGACGCGGTTCATCCGGATCCGGATCGGCGTCCCGTTCTGGTCGATGCTCTGGTTGCCGCCGTTGTAGACCGCCTGCTCTTCGAAGACGTCGGTTTCGC
>JAYVMG010000116.1:0-4766 GCA_043759095.1 Acidobacteriota bacterium
ATCAGTTCCGCGCCCTGCGACACGCGCGATCCGCGCTCGATGGCGGCCGCGACGACGCGGCCGGCGGTTTCCGCCGCGACGTCGGCCTGCTCCTCGGCCATCAGCGAACCGGTGGCGCGAATGAACCGCGCAATCGGCTGCTCCGTGGCGGCGACCGCCGCGATCGGCACGATCACAGGGGATGACTGTTGTTCTTTCGCTTTGGCGCCGCCGGAGCTGCAGGCGCCGGTCGCAAGCGCGGCGGCGGCGAGCAGCGTGACGACGAGCGAATGGGTGGTTCGGCGATTCATGACGGAGTCCTCTGAGTTATGAAGCTTGAGCGTCGGCAATGGGTTCGGAATCAAATGCGCAATCGGCCAGGCCTGACGAACGCAGCGTGACGTCCGAGCGCAGGCCCGCGAGCGTCAGGTTCAGCACATCCGCCGCGAGCAGGTCGGGGTCTTCCTCAGGTCCGAGTCGATCCGAGAGGCGCAGGACGGCGACGCCGATCACGCCGACCATCAACGCACGCATCGCGACGGCAGGGTTGACCGTCTTCGGCAGCGCGCCGGCATCGATGCAGGCCTGCAGGGCCCCGATGATGTGTCGCTTCCGATCGTGCGTGAACGCGAAGCGCTCGTATTCCTTGCTGATGCGTGGAACCGACCGGTCGACGAAGATGAGCGCGAAGTATTGGGGCTGCTCGCGGCTGAACTCATAGAGGCGCCAGAACACCGCGCGGACCCGCTCGAGCGGCGTCGCGTCGGTCAGTCGCGGGTCGTTGCGGACAGCCGACGGATCGCCCAGGAGTTGAAGACCCTCTTCGGCGAGCGCAAAGAAGATGTCGTCCTTGCTGGGGAAGTAGCCGTAGATCGCGGCCGGGCTGTATTCGATGCGCTCGGCAATCTTTCGGATCGAGACGTTCTCGAAGCCCTCGGCCACGAAGAGCTCGCGCGCCGCGTCGAGAATTGAGCGCCGGACAGCTTCCCGGTCGCGTTCGTGTCGTTCTTTGATGCCCATTTTGAACTTGTCCTGGTGATTTTTCGAACAGTGTTCACCAGATTAACATTGTTAGACGCGGAAACAATGTTCCGGTTTCATCTGTCGGTAAGTTGTTAGTTCTGTTGAGTTTTCGTCGCAGCGAGGAACGCAGCGAGGCCGAACAGGTACGTCCCTGACGCTGTCAGGAGCGCGACCCTGAAGCCCCAGTTCATCGCGATGAAGATCGCCAGCGTGGCGCCAAGAACCGACAGGGCGCCGTTGATGCCCCAGGCCCAGGCCAACAGTTGGGGCGACCGTGCACTGAGGATCCGCATGCCGGTGGGCATCGGGATCCCGAGCGCGATGCCGATCGGCACGAGCATCGCGGCGGCGATCAGCATCCGGACGTTGCGCGAGAACGGAATCGCCCAGTTCACGATCGGCGTAGCGACGGCGATGAAGACGAGGGCGATGACTGCGACCGTGATCAGCCCGATCGCGCCGGTCCGGCGGATCGAGGCCTCGTCAAACCGACGGCTCCATGCCGCGCCGAGGCCGGTACCCAGGAGCAGAGAGAACAGCGTCACCGTCAGCGAGTAGACGGGATGGCCCAGCAGCAGGACGAACCGCTGGAGCACCGACACTTCGATCAGCATGAAGCCGGCGCCCAGCGCGCCGAAGTACGCCAGCCAGGCGAACCAGCCGGGCGCGCGCGGCTGACCGCGATCGGCGAACACGAGCGGGCCAATCACGAAGAGGACGACGAGCGCGGTCGAGATGCCGAGCAGCGTCATCAGCGCGCTCAGCCCGTTTCCGAACAGCATCGTCCGGCCGAACGCGACATCGAACTGGCGTTCCAGCTTGGTGGTGTGAAAGAAAAACGGACGATCGTCGGTGGTCGGACGGATGTCGGAGCGATACGCCGCATAGAACTGATGCCGATCGGGCGCCAGGATCAGCCGCGCGTAATCGGCGGTCGCCGCGCCGTCCACGTAGACGTCCTCCGCTGGCTTGGTCGCTTGCGCGTCGCCGGCGTCACGCGGCGCGACGCTCAGTGCGGTTCCGCCGGGGGCGTACAGGACGTCGAAGCCAAGGCGGTCGGAGACCGCACGCAGTTGCGCGATTTCGGCCGCGGTGAACGGCGTCTTCTTCAGCAGAAACGTGGCGACGCGATCCTGCCGCACGATCGCGAGGCGGTCCGCGGTGGACCAGCCTCGCTGCTCGCACGCTTCCTGTGCGAGCGACACGAGACGCAAGCCGTCAGCGACCCACCGAGTAATCGTCAGCACACCGCCGTCGGTCAGATGATCGAGGTAGTCGTTGAACGCGTCGACCGTGTAGAGCGAGTTCTCGGTCAGCGTGTAGGCGCCTGCCGCGGTGGCCGCCCAGGTGTCGACCAGCGACGCCTGGATCACGTCGTAGCGTTCCGGCGTACGTCGCACGAAGCTCCGCCCATCGTCCACGGCGATGCGGACTCGGGGGTTCGTGTAGATGCCGCCTGAAAATTCGCGGAACCGATCGCGCATCACATCGTCGGCGATGATCGGATTGATCTCGACGCCGTCCACGCGCGACGCGCCGAACACCAGCGCCGAGGCGAGATCCCGCCCGCCGCCGGGGCCGATGACCAGGGCGCTAAATCCGGCAGGGAGCCCCTGCTGTTCTTTCAAGTGATACGCGAGTGCGGTCAACTCGTAACGCAGATACTCCGCGTTCGACAGGTCCGGTGTCAGGTGCAGAATCGGCGTCGACGCCGCGGAGTCGATGTCCATGAAGCGCGTGTCTGGCAGCGGGCCCTTGTAGGCCGGGCTCAGCGACCAATCACCATGCGTGCGTTCGTAGACGCCGATACGCGAGAACGAATTCCATTTACTGAAGAGGATGCGATCGCCCTGATGTCCTTTGGTGCCGACCACGTCGAAACCGGCGAGGCCGGAGATGTGGCCGGCGATTGGCGCCAGCAGCACGGCGACTCCGATGACCGCGATGCGGTGGCGGTTCGCATTTGGTGCGAAGAGGACGGCGGCGGCAATCGACAGCGCGGCCGCGGCCAGCACCACGCCGGGCGCGCCGAGGCGATCCAGCAACGGGATCAGGATCAGGCAGCCGCCCGCGGCGCCGAGCAGGTCCGCGGCGTACACGGCGTTGACGTGCGCAGACAGCCGGGAGATGGCGAGCGTGACGACGAGGCCGCCGGCAAAAAACGGCAGCGCGGCGAGCGCGTAGATGGTGAGCATCAGCGCCAGGTTGTGCGGCGAGTAGCTCAGGCCGACGCGCAGGCGCACGAGCCAGAACAGCGCGACGATCGTGCAGACGGCGTAGACCAGCGACTGTGCGGCCAGCAGGGCGTCGGTGGAGTATGTGTCCAGGCGTCGCCGCATCACGTACGCGAAGACCCCGCTGGCGCTGACGCCGAACAGGGCGATCGAGATGGCCAGGAACGCAAAGTGGTAATACATCACGACCGAAAAAATGCGCGTGAGCGCGAGTTCGGTCATCAGCAGCGTGGCGGAGACAAGCGCGACGCCGGCCAGATGCCGGCGCGATGGGGAGGTCATGCCGCGAGAGTGTACCATTCGGCGTGCGCATGACCCGGCGGCTCCCGGCGACGTCGACGTTGCGCGCCGCGTTCATTGCGGCGTCCACCGTCTGGATGGTCCTGCTGCTCGCCGCGCCGTTTGTCGCCAGCCGCCCGCATGCCTCGACCCTCGACACCCTGTTCCTCGTCGGCGTGTATGGCGTTGGCAGCCTCGTCTGCCATCAACTCGCGGAGCGGTCGTATCATCTCTGGACCGCGCAGATGCCGGTCTGCGCGCGGTGCGCGGGGATCTATTTCGGCGCGGCGGTGTCGGCGATCTGCGCGGCGATCTACCGCACGACTGAAGTCGTGCGCCACGACGGTCTGAGCGTGTCGCGCCACGACGGTCTGAGCGTGGCGCAGGGCTTCAGCCTTGCGACGAGGGCCCGGCTCGCCCTCGCGCTGGCGGTGACACCGACCGCGCTGACGCTGATCTACGAATGGACGACGGGGCAGATGCCGGCCCATGCGATCCGCGCCCTTGCGGGTGTTCCCATCGGCGCCGTGGCTGCCTGGCTGGTCGTGACGGTCGCAGATAATCAGGTAAACTAACGCTCGTGCGTGCAACTGCCGCGGAAGAGACGCAATCGGGCACGCTCGTGCTGTTGTGCCTGGCGTCGTGGGCCATTCCCGGCGCCGGTCATCTGTGGCTGGGCCGCCGGACCAAGGGCATCATCTTTCTGCTGGCGCTGCCGCTGATGTTCGGCATCGGTCTCGCCCTGCACGGGCGGTTGTTTCCATTCGAGATCTCGGACCCGCTCGTCGGCCTCGAAGCGCTCGCGGACCTCGGCATTGGCGCAACCTATTTCGTCGCCAGCGCGCTCGGCTACGGTCAAGGCGCCGTGCGCGCGGTCACCTACGAGTACGGCAATGCCTTCCTTGTCGTTGCCGGCCTGCTGAATCTGCTCGTGGTGATCGACGCCTACGACGTCGCGCTGGGCCGCAAGTAATGCAGAGTCATCTGGTGCTGCTCGTGCTCTTCGCGTTTTTCGTGTCGCTCGTCTTCGCGGTGATTGCCAAGGACGCGGTCCGCGATCAGCTCCGCCTCGGCGGGCTGATGTTCGGCGGCTTCCTCGCAGCCGCGGTCGTGCTCGGCTGGCTGATGTATCCGTTCCCCTTGTGATGCGCGAGCCTGATGCCTTTTGACAACCTGCTGATCGAACGTGACGGCGCGATCGCGATCGTCACGATTAACCGCCTCGCGGTACTCAACGCGCTGAATACGCAG
>JAYVMG010000117.1:0-12594 GCA_043759095.1 Acidobacteriota bacterium
TACGCGCCGCCGATGTAGCCGAAACACGCGTCGTAGAACACGACGAACAGCCGGCCGTCGTCGAGCACGACCCCGCTGGGATAACCCGCGTCGTCGCACTTGCTGTTGTAGAGCACACGCGGCTCGCCGAACACAGGTGCAGCAGTACCTACGGGCCAGCGGATCATCTGGGCGATCGTCGGACGGCTGTCTCCCCAGTGGTGCGACCAGTCGGCCCAGAGATGCACGGCCGTCACCGCGGGCTCGCCAGGAAGGGGCACGAGCTCCGATGACTGGGCGGCCATGCCGAACGATGACGGCGTGGACCACGTGAGGCCGCTGTCGATCGAGCGTGTGGCATACGCAAAATTCTCCGCGCGGTCGGTCCGCATCAGCACCAGCATTCGCGCACCCGCGATCGCCAGCGTCGGTTCCATCACGTTCGTGTCGGACTCCGCCGCCACGGCGATCTCCTGCTCGCGCGGCCACGTCCGACCCTGGTCACGGCTGCGTCCAATCGTCACACGGCTGTGGCCATCGCCAGCAACGGAGCCGTAGAGCGGAATCAACAGGTCGCCGTTCTCAGCTTCGACGATCTTCGACGTCGTCGCACTGTCCGTCAGGATCGTGTCGACGCGAACAGGGTCCGACCACGTCGCACCGCCATCGTCTGAACGCACGACGAACACGCCTGCTGATCTCGACGTCTCGGTGTCGCGGGCAAAGTAGCTGACGAGCACTCGTCCTGCTCTTGTCACCGTCAGGCTGGGATCGCGATCGTCCAGCGGCGTGTCGATAATGACGCGGGGCCGCGACCACGTTCGTCCATTGTCGCGGCTTTCCACCATCGAGATTCGACCGCGCGGCGATACATGTTCAGGGCTGTCGTAGTACGCGACGAGCAGACGCCCGTCTCCGGTCTTCGCCACAGAGGGAAAATAGGTATTGCGATCGGCCGTCTTTGGCGTCACCAGCACGTCGGGATGCGTCTGGTACACGCCGCTGACGACGGTAATCTCGGCGGAGGGCTGGCTCACGCCGCACGCGTTGCGCCCGCGGACGCGCACGAAGTAGGTCCCGACTGGCGTCGTCGATGTGTACTCGGTGACGCCGGCGTCGATGTCAACAACCGCAACGTTCGATGTGTGTGTCGCGGTTCCGGCCTCGAGCACGTAACGAACGGGTGGACCCGGGGATGCCGTCCACGTCACGACGACCCATATGCCGCTGACCGTCGCCATGAGGGCGGTTGGTGAAGGCGGCAACGCGCACGGAACCTGGCCAGCTGCGGATGCCGCTGTGCCGAGGTGACAGGCGGCGGCCAGCAGGCCCACGATGATACCGGCGCGCACACTCACGTTTTTTTTCCGCGTCCGCGTGGCCGTGGGCTGGCGGGCGTGGGCTCCACGGGTTTCGCGGCCGGCGTCGCTTTGGGTGCGTGCCCCTTGTCGGCGTACATCCGCTCGTCGGCCTCGCGTACGAGGGGCAGCAGGTCCTCGGTGCCGGACGGCACTTCCGCCCAGCCGACGCTGAGTCCGATTCCCGGCGGCAACTCAACTGCCTCTGGCGCCGCATCGAATGAGGCCTTCAGGACCGCCGCTTTCCGCGCCGCTTCCTCGGCCGGGCACGTGATCAGCACCAGGAATTCGTCGCCGCCCCAGCGAAACACGTAGTCGGCCTCGCGGATGTGGCGCTTCAGAAACGTGGCGACATACTGCAGCACGCGATCGCCGGCTTCGTGTCCCAGCGTGTCGTTGATCTGCTTGAACCGATCGATGTCGATGAAGAGCAGCGAGAGCGGCAGGTTGAACCGCGCGTGGCGCTGCAGCTCGCGGTCCATCACCTGATCGAGGAACCGCCGGTTGTGGCAACCGGTCAGCGGATCCGTGATCGCCGCCTGCAGCAGCTCTTCCCGGGCGGCTTCGAGCCGCCGGTTCGTCAGCCGCAGCTCGTACGTCATGTCCTCGAACACGAGCTGATGAATGCCGAGCGCGCCGAACGTGTACAACACCGCATTCACGACAAGGATCTCGAACGTGAACTGGCCGGTCGCCAGTATCCGCGGCACGACGACAGCGGTCGTGAGGTTGGAGACGGCGAGGCCGAGGAGGACGAACGCGACGAGTCCGGCGCCGATCATCCGCCGTTCGATGAGGACGGCCGCGTACATCGAACCGGCCGCGGCAAGGATCACCGCCGAGGTCAGATAGCCAGGCGTCAGCACGCTGGCGGGACCGAGGGCAAGCGGCGCGATCAGGAACCAGGCGCCGATCGGGATCAGGACGCGGAGTCGCACCGGCCGGACGAAGCGCGTCTGCCGGTAGAGATCGGCGCTCCAGAAAAACAGCGTGGCCGTGCAGATGCCGAGAAACTGCGACAGCCCGACGGCGAACCGTGCGGCGAGCCCGGTGTCGTAGCCGCGCGCGATCAACAGCATGGCCGGCGCGATGAGCAGCCATCCCGACGCCCACAGCAGGATGAACGCCTGGCGTCGATGCGCGTACTGGAGGAGCAGCAGGCCGGCGACGATCGCGGCGCCGAACGCGGCGCTGCGCCGGGGACTGATCGGAACGGATGGCGGTGTCGGGACGGCGCCGCTCGCCAGTCGGGACTCTTGTTGTGATGCGCGAGTCGGTTCACGTGCGGCAGGCGCCGCGGACCCGGCCGCTTGCGCGCGCGCGGGAACGGCGGCCGCGAGCATCGAGAGGGCGAACAACATCGCGAGGGCGACGCGCACGCGGTCCGTCATCGTCTCGCGCCCCCGTCCACGACGCACCCGGCCGCTCCGGCGAGCGGATGACACGTCAAGGGGATCGGATCCGCCTTGGCGCGGAGCCAGGCGGCGTCGATGGTCACATAAATCGTGTCGGAGGCGAACCGGCCGTCATGCACGTCGAGCATCATCTTGCCGCACGCGGCGGCCAGCGCTTTCGAGTCGAGGCGGCCGGCCGAGCCCGCGTTCATCGTCAGACCGGTCCGTCCTGCAAGATACATCAGCGGGGCGAATGCAGCCGGCTCGGGTCCACACGCTGCAGGCGGGACCAGCACGAGATGCGGGTGCGCCGGCGAAATCGCGGACCAGTAGCCGTCAAGCAATGGATCGCTCCATTCGTACCATGACGGATCGGATCGCGTTGCGCGGTCGGCCACGTAGCGGCTGCGCAGGTCGTACGCCTGAAGGCCGGCCGCCGACGACAGGATCAGCAACGCGGTCAGCGGTTTGAATCGCGCCACGACCGCCGCGATGGCGCCAGCGGCCAGCAGATATCCAGCCGGCCAGAAGAATCGTCCCGTGGACCTGAATGCGGAGCACCAGACCTGCACGCGCTCAGGCAGCGCAATGTCGGCGACGACGCGCTGCCCGAACGTGATCTTCGGGCTCAAGGATGCGAGCGCCATGATGCCGCAGACCGCCAACAGAGGGGTGGCGGCGATCAGCGTGCGGCGCGAAGGCCGGCGGATCGCCAGCGCGCCGGCCGCAATCGCGACAAGCGCGAACACGCCAGCGCCAGGGTAATTGAATCCTTCGTAGGTCTGGCCTTCGAAGACCGGAATCGTGGGCGCGAGTGCGGCCCATCCGTTCGATGCGAACAGGCCCAGCAGGTTCATCGAATAGTAGCCAAGGCCGCCCATGCTGCGATCCTCTGGAGACGAGATCACGAACCATCCCAGCACCCACGCGGAGACGACGGTGACGGCGACGGTTGCGGCCAGATGCATCATCACGTCGCGCGCGCGGTACGCGCGATCGGCCGCCGCGTACCGGATCGCCGCGGCGATCGACAGCGCCACGATCATCGCCCACAGATACGGCTGCACCCAGGCAGCGACGAACACCAGCAGCGCCCATACGCCGATCCTCGCTGCCGGACCCGGCGACCATCGCCGGAAGTACAACCAGAACGACGCGAGCAGCAGCCAGTGCGAGGCCAGTGCGACGTGGCCGACGCGATCGAGCAGCACCGGGCTGAGCACGAACAGGACGGCGCCCGCGACGCGCAGCTCTGTCCGCTCCGTCCAGCAGCCGATCAGCGCCGCCCCGGCCGCGCCTTGCAGCGCGAAACAGATCAACAACCAGAGGCCGAGATACTGAAACGGTTCGGGCAGGACGCGCGACCACGGCTTGAGCAGGAACGCCGCGATCGGCACAGAATCGGTGTAGGCGATCGACGTGCCGACGGGAGAGAACTCGCTGATGATGCGGCCCGGCGGCCATTGCCACGGCTCGTGCCGGAACGCATGCCACCCGAGGAAGTGCATCTGCCAGTCGAGCCGCATTAACCAGCCGATCTCCACGGGATTCACCAGTCGGAGACCGGCGATCCACAGGAAGAACGCGGCGCCGAGCGCCGCCCCGCACAGGATTGCGATCGCAGGACCCCGACGTCTCACACGTCGAGTTCCTCGGCCTCATCCGCGCGCTCCATGATGAAGCGGAAGCGGGCCGACGCGTCCTTGCCCATCAGTTCGTTGATGACGCGGTCGGTGACGATCTGATCGTTGACCTCCACGCGCTGCAGACGCCGCGTCCGCGGATTCAGCGTCGTCTCCCACAGGACCTTCGGCATCATCTCGCCGAGACCCTTGAAGCGCGTGATGTCCGGCGTGCCGCGCCCACCCTTGCTTTGATGCTGCTTCAGGATCGCGTCGCGGTGCGCATCGTCGAGCGCCCAGAATGTTTCCTTGCCGATGTCGATGCGGTAGAGCGGAGGTTGCGCCAGGTACACGTGGCCGTTGGCGATCAGCTTCGGCAGGTGCCGGTAAATGAACGTGAGCAGCAGCGTGGCGATGTGATTGCCGTCGGAGTCGGCGTCGGCGAGGATGATGATCTTGCCGTAGCGCAGCTTCGACAGCTCGAAATTGTTGCCAAGGCCGCAGCCGATCGCGGTCACAAGATCGGACAGCTCTTTGTTCTCGAGCACTTTTGCCAGCGACGCGCTTTCCGTGTTCAGCACCTTGCCGCGCAACGGAAGAATCGCCTGACGGGCGCGGTCGCGTCCCTGCTTCGCCGATCCGCCGGCCGAATCGCCTTCGACGATGAACAGCTCGCTGTTCTCGGCGCTGGAGTTGGTGCAGTCGCTCAGCTTGCCTGGCAGGTTGAGGCGCGTGGACGTCGCACTCTTGCGCGACACTTCCGCTTGCGCTGCCCGGCTCGCCTCGCGGGCGCGCGCCGACAGGATGATTCGCGCGACGATCGACTCGGCCACGCTGCTGTTGGAGTTCAGCCAGTGTTCGAGGCCCGGCCGCACCACGCCGTCCACTGCGGACACGAGTTCCGGGTTGTTCAGCCGATCCTTTGTCTGCCCCTGAAATTGCGGCTCGGCGATGAATACGCTGACGACGCCGGTCAGTCCCTCGCGGATGTCCTCGGCGGTGAGGGTCACGCCTTTGGGCGAGAGATTGTGCGTCTCGATGAAGTTGCGCACGGCCTTGCCGATGCCTGCGCGCAGGCCGCTTTCGTGTGTGCCGCCCGATCCCGTGGGGATGCCGTTGACGTACGACCGCACGTGTTCGTCCGTCGCTTCCGTCCATTGCAGGACCAGATCGATGCGCAGTCCCTCGTCCTTGGTCAGCGTGAACGGCGCGTCGTGCACCGGCTTCGCCCCGCGCTCGACGACGATCTTCTTCAGGTACTCGATGATGCCTTCACTGTGCTCGTAGACGAGTTTTTCTTTCGTGCCTTCATCTTCGAACGTGACCTTCAGCCCCTTGTGCAGGTAGCTGGCGATCTCGAGGCGCTCCTTGATAATCGCGGCGTCGAATTCAATTTTCGGAAAAATCGCGGCGTCGGGATGGAAATACACCGTGGTGCCGGTGCCGCGCGCGGAACCGATCTTCTTCAGCGGGCCGACCGGCTTGCCCTGCTTGAAGCGCATCTCCCACTGTGCGCCGTCGCGCTTGACTGTGGCGACCAGATCTTTCGACAGCGCGTTGACGACGCTGGCGCCGACGCCGTGCAGGCCGCCGGCAGTCTTGTAGCTGCCGTGCTCGAATTTTCCGCCCGCGTGGAGCACGGTGAAGATCACTTCGAGCGCGCTGCGCTTGGCGTCGTGCTTGTCGACCGGAATGCCGCGGCCATCATCGGCGATCGTGATGGAGGATCCATCAGCGTGAAGCGTGACCCAGATATTTGACGCGAAGCCGTTCATGGCCTCGTCGACGCAGTTGTCGAGCGTTTCCCAGACGAGGTGATGAAGTCCAGCTGAGCCGACGCCCCCGATGTACATCCCGGGACGTTTGCGGACCGGCTCAAGTCCTTCGAGAACGGTGATGTCTTTGGCGGTGTAGTTCGCGGATGCCATGTATATAATGTGCGCCTTCTGAAGCCCTCGCTGCTGCGCCTGTTGTGCACCACGATTGTAGCGGCATTTCAGTTTCATCCCGCCGCCGCAGCCGCCGTTTCCGAGGACGTACCGGTCCCCGGCGGTACCGTCGCGCTCGCGCAGGCGCTCGGGATCGATCCCACACCCGACCGCGGACGGTTCATCTACGAGATCACGCGTTTGCTCTACGACGCACCTGAAGGACGGAAGCCGTCTGCCGATGCGTACCTGCAGGTCGTGCGCCAGGCGGCGTCGCGCGGCAGACCGCAGGTGGACACGCGTGCGGGCGAACTCGTGCCGGTCCCGCTGACGGCGGATCTCTGGAGCACGGCGATTTTTCATCGCACGGTCGCGCCGCGCGATCTCGTCGTCGCGATCATCGCCGACCGTTCGGCGGCGCTGCTGTGCCGCGGCCTTGCCTCGCTCGACGATGCGACGCTGCAGTTCATGGCGGATCACCCGTCGCTGCTCGAGCGGATCTACGAGCGCTCCTCGCCAGCGTTCGCGGTGATTTCGGGGAGCCTGAAGGTGCAGGGCGGCCGCGTCGCGCCGCCCGGCGGTGATGCGGCAGTCGTGCTGTGGGAGAGCGTCGTCCTCGAGAAGGTGACGCGCGCTGACCGCTTCATCCAGCAACTGCTCGAACTGAACGAGGCCCGGCTGGCGTACCTCTACGACGTGATCGGCGAGCTCGACGCACCACGGCGCGCATTCGCGCTCGGGTTGTGGCTGCCGAATCCCACCGTGCGGGCTGAGCGTTTCAAGACGATAACGCTCGGCCTCGGCGCGTACCGCGAGGCGCATCTGCGGACGCTGCCGCTCGGTCGCGCGTCCTACGATTTGACGATGACGCTATTGCGCGTCGAGGTGAGCGCGGAAGGTACGCCGCTCGCACCCGCGTCGCGCGGCTTCTGGTCGCGCGCGTTCAGTGGCGCCGATCTGCCGGACGATCCCGCGCGCCTGTTGCGCAACGCAGAAGAGGAGCCGATCGACGCCGCATGGCTGGTGGACACGATGGGGCCGGCGGACGTGCGCGTCCGCGCCGAGCGGCTCGATCAGTTGGCGTTTGGCCAGCGGTTGTTCGGCGAGACCCCGGCTGCCGAGCGCCCGGATGTCCTGGTGGCCGTGCATGCACTGGCGCGGTACCGCATGCTGATGTGGACGCTCGAGCGCATCGGCGTCCGCGCGCCGGCCGTGTACGCGCGAACGGCGCGGCAAGCGGCCCGCATCGGATTGCTCGACGGCCGCAAAGGGTTCGAGGCGCAGGCGCAGTTTCAGGGCAGCCTCGCCATCGTCGCGCGTATGGCGAGGGTCCACACGCTCACCGTGTCGCGGGCCCAGGCGCTCGTCGAACAACTCGTCGCGCTGCCGATCGGTGACGATGGCCGGTACGCCGGCGCGGTGGCGCGGTGGCTGCGCGGCGACGTGCGTGCGGCGATCCCGCCTGGCGACAACGCGGAGCTGGCGGTGCTGGCCGCCATGTCCGGTCCGCCGTCTGGCGAGGGTGCGGTGGCGAGAGCGGTCATCTGGGAGGGGCAGTCGTACACGGTCGATCTCGGCGCCGCCGAGCGCCAGCGCCTGCATATCGTCCGCGACAAGCAGGAAAGCGCGTCGCTCGATGCGCCGCTCGATCTGGCGGCGGCGGCGCGTGCGCTTGCTCTCGACAAGATGACGGTTGCAGACGTTGAAGGCTTGCTGACGCAGCTGGCCGCGATTGCTGGGGACTTGCCGCGCCGCATCGGGCGCGAGAACGACGAGACGACGCCTCCCGGCGTCTCGCCGCCGCAGAGTGCCCAAGACGTGCTGCGCAAAGTGATCGAGGAGTTGACGAAGGACCTTCGCAACAAAGATCTCAAACGCGCTGCGCGTCGTGCACAGCCGCTCGTCGAGGCATCGGACGCGCTCCTCGCCCAGGTGCTGCTCTCGATCGCCTACGCGGCGGATGTCGGCGATCCCGACGGCACGGTGCTGCTCGCGGAAGACGTGTCGCGCCGGCACGACTTCGGATTGGGATCGCGCGACACCGAGACGCGGATGCGCGCCGCCTGGGCCGTGCCGCGCATCGACATGACGCCGGGGATTCCGTGGCACGTCGGTGGATCGATTCTCGGTCTCGACATCGGGCTCGCGCCACTCGCGCTGCGGCGGCTCGACTTCGAGCGCGTGCTCGAAGCGCCGCGGCTGACGACCAACGAGCGCGACACGTTCGCGTTGAGCGTCTCGCTGCTGAACCCGTTCGCGATGCGCGACGTCGACCGCGATGCGATCGCCGACGCCGTCGCCGGCGGACAGCGCCGCATCGGCGCACTGCGCAACGGCGGACAGGCGGCCGCGAGAACGGCGGCTGAGACGGCGTTTGAGGTGATCGCGGACGAGCTGCAGATCGAGGGGTGGCGCCGCCGTTCGGTGCGCTGGATGCTCGCGCACGAGCCGGATCGCGTCGCGTCGATGTTTTCGATGACGGAACTGCTGGAGCTCGGAGGCGGCCGTGCCGCCGATCTTCAGGCGTGGGGCATGACCATGATGGCCGTGCAGGGGTGCGTCTGTTCGCGATTGACGTCACCAGGCCGCTGGTCGACGTTGCTGGGTCGTCCTCCGCTCGGACTGACCGCGACGGCCGTGGCGGACGTCCATCTGCACGTCGCCATCATGCTCAAAGAATTGCGCCTGCCGGCTGCCGTCGCGAAAGTCGTCCTGTCGGCCGCGGTCCAGGACTTCATCGACGAAGCCAAGCCCACCGACGACGCCGACTGGCTGACGCTGGTACGCACGGCCCGCCACGCGACACGCGATCGGATCGAGGACTACATCGCCGCGGCGACGGCAGCGGGCCCGCTGGTCCCGGACGCCGGTCGCCGGACGCCGGAGCAACGATGACGCTCCTGCGTGTTCGCCAGTCGCTCGTGATCGCGGCGTGTGTCGGCCTGACGCTCTCCGTCTTGGCGCAGGCGCCCGCCGACGCGCCGCTCGTCACGATCCTCTCGCCAGGCGCCGATGCGTACGTCACCGGGCAGACGCGGCTGAGCGCCAGCATCGCGCCCGCCGATGCGGTGACCGGCCTCACGTTTTTTGCCGACGGCCGCCAGGTGTGCGCGCTGACACACGCGCCGTTCGAATGCGACTGGGACGCTGGTGCGGCGATCACTTCGCACCAGATCCGCGCCGTCGCGATGGTCAAGGGCGGCAGCCGCGTCGTGCAGACCGTCCGTACCAAGGCGGTCGGCTACGTCGAGCGCGTGGACGTCGATGTCGTGCAGGTGACCGTCACGGTCGCCGACGGCCACGGCAAGTTCGTGCGCGGAATTCCGCAGGGCGCCTTCCACGTGCTCGAAGACGGCCGTCGGCAGGCGATCACGCATTTTGCGTCTGAAGACGTTCCGCTCGAGCTTGTCGCAGCCGTCGACATCTCCGGCAGCATGGCGCCCGCGATGCCGAAGCTGAAAAAGGCGGTGAAGGAATTTCTTGGCGCCGTCCCGACGCAGGATCAGGTGACGCTGCTCGGCTTCAACGACAGCATCTTCACGCTGACGCGCAAGACAACCGATCCGGCCGAGCGCATCAAAGCGGTGGATCGGCTCGCGCCGTGGGGATCGACGGCGCTCTACGACGCGCTGCTGCGCGGCGTCGAGATGCTCGGCCGTCAGGCCGGCCGCAAGGCGCTGGTGGTGTTCACCGACGGCGAGGATCAGGGCAGCCACGCGACGATCAACGACGTCGAGCGCCGCCTGCAGTCCAGCGACGTCACGCTCTATATGATCGGCCAGGGCCGCGGCGTGACGCTGGAGCCGCTGAAAAAGATCATGGAGCACCTCTCGGCGCCGACCGGCGGACGCGCGCTGTTCACGGACAGTGTCGATGAGCTGCACACGGCGTTCGCGGATCTGCTCGATGAACTCTCGAACCAGTACCTGATCGGTTACCAGTCCGGCAACTCGAAGCGCGACGATGCGTGGCGGAAGATCAAGGTGGACGTCGACGGTCACCGCGATGTGCGAGCGCGACAAGGCTACCGCGCGGTGGCGGGAAAATGAGAAGAGGGCAGGTCGGGCAGGTAGGTCGGGTGGGCCGGATGGGTCGGGCTGCGCTCGTCGCATCGGGGCTGCTCCTCTCGTTCGTACTGTCCGGTTTCAGCCGGACCGTTCTCGCCCAGCAACAGCCGCCGCCCAAGCCGAGTTTTCAATCGTCGGTCGAGGTGACCTCGCTCGACGTCAACGTCGTGGACGACAAGGGCAAGCCGCTCGCCAATCTCGCGCCCGCGGACTTCACGGTGAAGATCGACGGCAACACGCGCCGTGTGCTGACGGCCCAATGGGTGCCGCTGGTGGTGGCTGCGGGTGAACCGGCGCCTCCTCCGCCGCCCGACGGCTACAGCACGAACGAGAGTTCCACCGGCGGCCGCTTGATCATCATCGCCGTCGATCAGCCGAACATCCGTTTTGGCGGAGCCCTTGCGATCGCGAAAGCCGCCAACGCGTTCGTCGACAAGCTGACGCCGTCAGACCGTGTGGCGGTGGCGGGTATCGGCGCCGGCGCGCCGGCGACGGTGTTCACCTCGGATCGCGCGCGGATCAAGCAGACGATTTCGAGAATGGTCGGCCAGAAGACGCCGACGCTGAGCGGGCAGCACGCGGTGGCGATCTCCGAGGTGATGGCGTTCGAAACCGGTGACCAGGCCGCCATGAACGCAGTGTTCGCGCGCGAGTGCGCCGGTCTGATGCGGCAGGGCGACGTCGAGGCCTGCAAGTCGGATGTCGAGACCGAAGCGCGAAGCCTCGCCGGCAACGTGCGCCACGAAGGCAACGAAACGATTCAGGCGCTGGCGGCGCTTTTCGCCGGCCTGCGCACGATCGACGCGCCCAAGACGCTGATCCTGATCACGGAGGGGTTCGTCTCGATCGACTCGTCCCGGATCGTGGAGCTGGGCGCGATGGCCGCTGCGGCACGCACGAGCCTCTACGCGCTGCGCCTCGACAATCAGTTGTTCGACATCACCAATGCGCGTTCGCCAGTCAACCCGTTTGCCGACCGCGTCTTCCAGGGTGAGGCGCTGGAGTTGCTCGCCAGTTCCGCGCGCGGCACGCTGTTCAACGTCAACGGGACCGGCGAAGCGCTCTTCGATCGCATCGCGTCGGAGTTGTCGGGCTACTACCTGCTCGGCGTCGAGGCAGACGGGCGCGAGAAAGATGGGAAGCCGCATCCGATTCGCGTCGAGGTCGCCCGGAAAGGCGCTCTGGTCCGAGCGCGGCGGCAGCTGATCAACGTCGCCAGCGATCGTGGGTCCGCGCGGTCGCCGCGCGCGGCGGCGGTCGTGGCGCTCAGCTCGCCGCTGCTCGCCACGGCGTTGCCGGTGCGCGTAGCATCGTTCGCGCTGCAGGGACCGGAGCGCAACAAGGTGCAGCTGCTCCTGCACGCCGACGTCGGCGCCGACTACCCGGCGTCGAAGGTGGTGTCGATCAACTACGTCATCACCGATCGCGCCGGGAAAATGGCTGAGGGCGCTGCCGAAGGTGAGGCACAAAAAGCCGGTCAGGACCAAGGTTGGGACGGCGAGGTACAACAGCGGCAGGACCGTGATGAACACCAGCAACACGGCGACGTCACGGCCGTTGAACACCCCGATGGCGGGTCGGGGCAGCCGGATCCGGCGGTGGTAGACGATCGCGGCGGCGGCGGTCAGCAACGCACCGGTGGTCACGGTGACAGCCTGGAACATCAGCGGTGTCATGTCAGCGTCCTTCGGTGAAGGTGGTCTCGAGCAGGTCGCTGCGAACAGCACGCAGCGCCTTGCCTGGCAGCGTTGGGCAGGCTTCGACGTCGACGGGAATGCCGACCCGGCGCAGGTCGACGGCGACCCGCGCCGGGTCCAGACCGCGGAGCGCGTCGTCGGACAGCTGCAGGACGTGCCGATCGCCGTCCTGGCGCAGCGCGTACCGAACCGGCCAGGGCGCGGTCGGCAGCGCTTCAAGGTGGACGATGAGCTCGCGTGGCGTGACGGTCGTGCCCGACAGGTGCAGGAGCTGGTCGGCTTTGCCGAGCACCGGGCTGGTGGCCGGGAGTCCGGCGAGCTCACAGCCCAGGTCGCCGGCCGGGAGCTGGCGGACGACGTCGCGGGTGTCGTAGCGCAGCACCGGCATGCAGTCGCGGTAGGGGTAGTACGGCGTGACTACGACCGTCCCGAGCTCACCGGGGCCAGCAGGACGATCCTGGTCCAGGTGCAGCACCTCGACGTAGCCGGTGTTCAGGTCGTGGTGCAGGTGCCCAGCGGTGCAGCTGCGGGCCGACACCGGCAGCACCT
>JAYVMG010000118.1:0-12588 GCA_043759095.1 Acidobacteriota bacterium
ATGAACTTCGGCGGCTCGAAATGCACCATGCCGAGGTCGGGGAGGTAGGTCGTCGTGTCGCGGATCAGGAAGTCGTAGATGTTGTGCTTGCCGGCGTTCATCCCGGTCGCAAACGACGCCCACGCGGTCGGCGATTCCGGGGAATGCGTCGTGCCGAGCGGTTGGACGCCGCTGCCGCTCGCGGCCAGCTTCTTCATGTTCGGCAGCTTGCCTTCGTCCATCCACTTCTGGACCAGGCGCGGATCCATGCCGTCGAAGCCTAGGATGACGAGCTTCTGCTGAAACTTCTGCGGCGGACGCCGCGGGCCGCACGCGGCCACGACGCCAAGAACCGCAACGAGCGAGGCGAGCAGGAGGCGTTTCACAATGTGTGTGGGAGAGAAGAAACTATACCATCTGGTGATGACTGGACGGGTGCTTGCGGTGGACGTCGGCGGCCGGCGCGTCGGTCTGGCGATCAGCGACGCGTCGCGGACGCTGGCGCGGCCGCTGGAGACCATTGCCGTCACCAGTGAAGCGGATGCTGTGAATCGCGTCGCGCGTCGCATCGAGGAACTCGACAGCGACGACGACCGCATCGCGACCATCGTCGTTGGCATGCCGTCGGCGCTCGACGGCACGCCCACGCCGCAGACCGCGAAGGTCCAGGCGTTCATCGCGCGGCTGAAGACACGGACGCAGGTGCCGATCGCCACGGAAGATGAGCGGCTCACGAGCCGTGAGGCCGAGAGTCGCCTGGCGCTGCGCGAAAAGGATTGGCGCAAGCGCAAGGAACAGCTTGACGCCGCATCCGCGGCCGTCTTCCTCCAGGATTACCTGGATCGTCCACGATGAAAAAATTGATCGGTTTCCTGATCCTGGTACTGCTCGGCGCCGGCGCTGCCGCGGGCCTGCTGTATCTGCGGGTCTACGAACCCTATCGGGGATATGCCGAGACAGAGCAGTTTGTCGATGTGCCGCAGGGCATCGGGAGCCTGCCGATCGGCCAACGGCTGGTGCAGGCCGGCGTGATTCGCGACATCGCGACGTACCGCGCCGCGCTGTGGATGAGCGGCCAGGGGCGTCATCTGAAGGCCGGCGACTACCGGTTCGATCGCGCGATGACGCCGTTCGAGATCATCGACAAGATGGCGCGCGGTGACGTGTTCGTGATCACCGTCACGTTCCCGGAAGGATTGACGATCGCCGAGATGGCGAAAATCTTCGAGTCGCACGGCCTCGGACCCGCCGCGACGTTCGTGAAGGCGGCAGGCGATCCGGCGGCGATCCGCGATCTGGATCCGGCCGCGAAGGATCTCGAAGGCTATCTGTTTCCGGAAACCTACGCGTTGCCGCGCCATACCGATGCCACGAAACTCGTGCGTGCGATGGTCGCGCGCTTCGAGAAAGTGTTGACTCCCGAATTGCGGCAGGCCGCAGCCACGCGCCATCTCACCGTACGGCAGCTGGTGACGCTGGCGTCGATCGTAGAGAAAGAGACAGCCAAGGCCGACGAGCGGCCGCGCGTCGCGGCGGTGTATTCGACGCGGCTGCGCATTGGCATGCCGCTGCAGTGCGACCCGACGGTGATCTACGGACTGGCGAAAGCCGGCCGCTACGACGGCAACATCCACAAGGCCGATCTGTCCTTCGATTCGCCGTACAACACGTATCGCTATCCTGGGCTGCCGCCCGGGCCGATCGCGTCGCCGGGCCGCGCGTCGCTCGACGCGGCCGTCCACCCGGCCGACGAGGATTTTCTCTATTTTGTGAGCCGCAACGACGGCTCGCACGAATTCGCCCGCACCCTCGAGGAGCACAACCGTAATGTTCAGAAGTATCAGGTTCAGTATTTCCGAGATCAGAAGGCAGGCAGGTCGGGTGGGGCGGGTGGGTCGCGTCGGTAGTGCGCTCGGCCTGTTCGTTGCGCTCGCACTGGCGGCGCCCAGCGCGCAGGACACGACGGCCGTCCGCGTGCGCGCGTGGCGCGCGCAGCACGAACCGCAGATCCTCCGCGAGTTGGTCGACCTGGTGGCGATCCCCAACGTCGCGTCGAATGCGGCAGACATCGAGCGCAACGTGCAGGCGTTGACGCGTATGTTCGAGAAACGCCGGTTCCTGCCGGAGACCATTCCGACCGGCGGCGCGCCGTTGGTGGTCGCCGACCGCCGTGCGCCGAACGCGACCCGCACCATCGCGTTCTATTTTCACTACGATGGCCAGCCGGTTGACGCACGCGAGTGGACGCATGCGCCGCCGTTCTCGCCTGTCATCGTGACCGATCTGACGCCGGCCGGCCGGACGATGAAGCTGGACGAGGTGCGCGGCGCGATCGATCCAAGCTGGCGTGTGTTCGGCCGCTCCTCGTCGGACGACAAATCGCCGATCGTCGCGTTCCTGGCGGCCGTCGATGCGCTCGACGCGGCCGGCATCCCGCTGACGTCGAACATCCGCGTGTTGATGGAAGGCGAGGAGGAAGCCGGATCGCCGAACCTCGAGGTCGCTGTTCGCGCGCACGCGGATCGCTTCCGCGCCGATGCGCTGATCCTCGTCGACGGTCCGCGCCATGCCAGCGATCGCGTGACGATGAACTTCGGCTCGCGCGGCATGATGGGCGCGACGATCACCGTCTACGGCGCCTCGCGCGATCTGCACAGCGGCAACTACGGCAATTGGGCACCGAACCCGGCGCTCGATCTTGCGCGGCTGCTCGCGTCGATGAAGCAGGCCGACGGCCGCGTCACCGTCGACGGTTTCTACGACGATGTCGTCCCGCTGACGGCAGCAGAGCGGAAGGCGATCGACGACATCCCGAACGTCGAGGACGCGCTGATGCAGACCTACGGCGTCACGCGCCGCGAAAATGCGGCGGAGCGCCTCGAACTGCGCCACAACCAGCCGACGATTAACGTGAACGCCATCGAGGCGGGCGGCGGCGTCGGTGGACAGGGGCGCACGATTATCCCGGGCTCAGCGAGCGCCAAACTCGACGTGCGGCTCGTGAAGGCGATCGATCCCACCACACAATTTGACCGCATCGTCGCGCACGTCCGTAAGCAGGGCTACTTCGTGGTCAACGCGGAACCGGATGCCGCGACGCGCGCCGCGCACCCGATGCTCGCGCGCGTGACGCGCACGGGCGGCTATCCAGCCGGACGCACGTCGATGGAGACGCCGCTGGCGGCGTCCGTCGCCAAGGCGCTGGCCGATGCCGCCGGCGGTCAGCTGGTGCGGCTGCCGACGATCGGCGGCAGCACGCCGTTCTATCTGTTTGCCGATGTGCTCGGCGTGCCGACGTTCGGGCTGTCGATGGTGAACTTCGACAACAACCAGCACGGCGCGAACGAGAACCTGAAGATCAAGAACCTGTGGGAAGGAATCGATTCAATGGCCGCGCTACTGACCATGCGATGACCACGACTGAGCGCTGTTTCATCGTGCTGTCGGTTCCCGGCGCCGTCGCGCCGGCCTCTTGTGGTGAACGTGTGCCTCGATATACTTTGAGATATACTCACGAGTATGGGTAAGCCGCTGATGATTCAGGAAGCCGATGACCAGCGCATCGAGCAGCTCAAGGTGCGCCTCGGCATCGGCACGAAGATCGATGTCGTCCGGGCCGGGATGGATTTGCTGGAACAGGAAGCCGCGCGGCGGGAGCGACTCGCGCGATGGACGCGCGTCGCCGCGCGGGTGGCCTCTGATAGCGCCCGCGTTAACGCAGAGTTCCGCACTCATTCACGCTTGACGCGGTCGTAGCTCGTGACGCCGCAACAGTGGCACGTCTACGTCGTCGATCTCGAGCCGCGCGTGGGGACCAAGCCGGGTAAGCAGCGACCGTGTCTGGCGATTCAGCCGTCGCCGTTTTCTGCTGCAGGTCTGTCGAGCACGGTCATCCTGCCGCTGTCGACCAGACTGATCGCCGACGCGTTTCCTCTGCGTGTCCGGCTCGTCAAAGGCACCTGCGGACTGGCGGCGGACAGCGACCTGCTCGTGGATCAAATTCTGGCGTGGGACAACAGCCTGTTTCGCCGGGACATGGGCGAGCTGCCCGAGGCGCTTCAACAGGACGTGCGCGCGGCCGTCCGCGAGTTCCTCGATCTCTGAACTAGCGCTCGTTCCATTTCAGCTTCTGACGCAGGACCTCGAAGTAGCTGCGCGATGACGGGCGGAGCAGGCGCACGCGTCGATCGGCGCAGCGGATGCGCACCTCATCCCCCTTCTCCAGCCGATACCCCGCCTGGCCGTCGAACGTGACATAGAGCTCGTCGCGCTCGGCCATCATCGGCTGCACGCGGACGACGGACGAGGCCGGAATGACGATCGGCCGGTTGGTGAGCATGTGCGGCGCAATCGGTGTCAGTACGATCGCGTCGACGACCGGTTGGACGATCGGCCCGCCGGCAGCGAGGTTGTAGGCCGTCGATCCCGTGGGCGTCGCCACGATGAGGCCGTCGGCTTTTACGCGCGTGACGAACTCGTCGCCGACGAACACGGAGAGATCGGTCATGCGCGCGCGCGCGGCCTTGGTGATCACCACGTCATTGAGCGACACATGATCCGGCAGCTCCACGCCGCCCCTCATCGTCGTCGCGCGCAGCATCATGCGGGTTTCGACGCGCGCCGCGCCGCTCAGGGCTGATTCGAGGGACGGGTACAACTCCGGAAGCGTGGCCTCGGTCAGGAATCCGAGGCTGCCGAAGTTGACGCCGAGAATCGGGACGTCGACGTCCGCCGCGCCGGCGCAGTCGGCGACCGACAGCAGCGTCCCGTCGCCCCCGAGCACGACGAGCAGATCGACGCGGGCGACGAGCGCCGGTGTGTCGGCCACGTCTCGTCCGGCTGCCGCCGGCATCAGCGCCGCGGTTGCGGTCTCGAACACGGACTCGTGCCCGCGCGCGGCGAGCCACGACTCGATCTCGATGAGGTGCGGTGTCGCCTCGCGCAGGTGCGACTTGGCGACGATGCCGACGCGTGTCATGACGACATCGTACAACGATCCATCGCTTGGATGATGGCGACCAGCGCGGCGTTAACGGGGCAGGCGATGCCGGTCCTCCGCCCCAGATCGACGACCGCGCCGTTCATGTGATCGATCTCGGTTGGCCTGCCGCGCATCAGGTCCTGGCGCATCGACGCGATCGTCCGCGAGGCGCCGAACACGTCGGCGAGCGTCGCCAGGAAATCGACCTCGAAATGGACGCCTTCAGAGCGGGCGACTGCCAGGCATTCGTCGATCACCAGCTGCTTCAGCGGATCCAGCCGTGCGTCCGCAATCCCGCCGACGTCGGTTCCGATCATGGCGGTGATCGGGTTGATCACGCAGTTGTAGATCAGCTTCCGCCAGATCTCGGTCTTGATGTCGGGCGACACGCGTCCGTCGAGACCGCAGCCGGTGAGCATATCCGCGATGGCGGCGCTGCCCGGGCCGTCCTCGAGCAGCGTGTAGCCTGAGGCGGTGAAGTTGATCACGCCGGGCGACTGGAAGATCGCGCCGAACTGCGTGATGGCACGCAGGACGATCCCGCGGCCGCCGACCGCGCGCCGCGCGATGCCTTCACTGTCCAGCCCGTTCTGGACGCAGACGATCACCGTGTCGTCGCGTACGAGGTCAGCGATCGGCGCCAGCGCCGCCTCGCTGGCGTTCACCTTCGTCGTCAGGAAGATGATGGTGCGCGGCGCGATCGACCGGATCTGCGTCACGGCGCCGACCCGCGCCGTCACGGTCTCGCGCCCGATCAGCTGCAGTCCTGCAGAGACGATCGCCTCGACATGATCGCGGCGCGCGACCACGGTCACTGGGTGCCTGGCCGCCAGCTTGACGGCGTAGACGCTGCCGATCGCGCCGGCGCCGAGGACGATGACTGGATCAGCGGGCACGGAGATGGAGGAAAAATTCCTGGTTGCCGGTGGCGCCGGTGATCGCGGAGGGCGCCATGGCGATCCGCGCCAGACCGCACGTCGCGGCAGCTTCGGTGACGCGGGCGATCACGGCTTCATGCACGGCCGGATCGGAGACAATGCCGTGCTTGCCGACTTCCTCGCGGCCGGCTTCGAACTGCGGCTTCACAAGCGCGATGACGTCGGCGTGCGGATCAAGAAAAGCGGGCAGCGCGGGGAGAATGTGCCGGAGCGAGATAAAGGCCACATCGATGACCACCAGGCTCACCGCATGCGGCACATCGTCTGAGGTGAGCGCGCGCGCGTTGACGCCCTCGTGGACCAGAACGCGTGGGTCCGTGCGCAGCCGCCAGTCGAGTTGCCCGCGGCCGACGTCGACGGCGATCACGCTGGCCGCGCCGCGCTGCAACAGGACGTCGGTGAACCCGCCGGTCGACGCGCCCACGTCCAGCGCGCGACGCCCGCCGGGATCCACGTGAAAGGCGTCGAGCGCGCCGGCGAGTTTCAGCCCGCCGCGTCCGACGTAGGGATGATCCGGTACGGCGAGTTCCACTCGCGCATCAGCTTTCACCGGCGCGCCGGCTTTCGACACGACCTGACCATCAATCGTGACCTGACCGGCGAGAATCAGCGCGCGCGCCCGCTCGCGCGACGGGGCGAGCCCGAGATCGACGAGCGCGATGTCGAGACGAGTCTTAGCGGCCAAACTCTCCACCACAGAGGATGCGGAGGACATGGCGGATGAAATCTTTGTAGGTCTTGCCCCCCGCGTCCCCTGTGTCCACCGTGGTGGAGAGTCTCGGCATCAGCTCTTCCTCGTGACAACCCAGTCCGCGATCCCGCTGAGCAGGCTGTCCTCGAGCTTCGCATCTGCGAGCGTCTGCTGCGCGCGTTGCAGGCATTCCACCGCGAGCGCGCGCGAGCGATCGAGGCCAAAGAGCGCCGGGTAGGTCGGCTTGGCGGATGCGGCATCCTTGCCGGCGGTCTTGCCGAGCGATACGGGATCGCCTTCGACGTCGAGAATGTCGTCAACGATCTGGAACGCGAGGCCCACGTCGCCCGCGTACGCATCGATCGCTCCCACGAGCGCAGCGTCCCCGCCGGCCATGATCGCGCCGCTGACGGCGGATGCGCGAATCAGCGCACCGGTCTTGAGCGCGTGCATGCGGCGCAGGCCGTTGCCGTCGAGCGTCACCTCGTGGCCCGGCGCCTGCCCGGCGGCCTGCAGATCGATCGCCTGCCCGCCGACCATCCCGGCCGCGCCGGCGGCTTCACCCACCACCTGGATCACGCGCAGCTTGCGGCGGATGACGTCGGGGTTGTCCGACACCGGCTCGCGCGCGAGCAGGTTGAAGGCTTCTGCGTGGAGGCCGTCACCCGCGAGAATCGCGATGCCATCGCCGTAGACGACATGCAGCGTCGGCCGTCCCCGGCGCAACGTGTCGTCGTCCATCGCCGGCAGATCGTCGTGGATGAGGGAATATGTGTGGATCAGCTCAATGGCGCATGCGACTGGGAGCGCCAAGGTCATCGCACGACTGAAGTCGTGCGCCACTTCCGGACTGTGGCGCACGACTTCAGTCGTGCGATCGTCCACAGCGGCAGCGGCGGCCAGCGTCAGTATCGGCCGGAGGCGCTTGCCACCGGCGAACACGCTGTAGCGCATGGCATCGCTGACGATCGCGGGGCATGCAGGCGGACGCGGCAGGCAACCTTCGAGCGCGGCGTCGACGCGCGCGCGGGTGTTGGCGAGGAATGCGGCGAGCGAATCAGGGGTCACTGTGACATCACGACAGGATTACCCGCGTTCGGGATCCTCGGCGCCGAACGACGCCGGCGCAGGCTTCAACTCACCGCGCTCGTTCAGGATCTCGATGCGGCGCTCGGCCTGCTCGAGTTGCGCATGGCAGAAGCGCGAGAGCTGGACGCCGCGTTCGTACAGGGCGAGTGACTGCTCGAGCGCAAGGTCACCCTCCTCGAGTTTCTTGACGATCGTTTCGAGCTCGGCAATCGCCGCTTCAAAGTCTTTGATCGATGTATCCACGTCACGAACCTCTCCACCACGGAGGACACTGAGGACTGGAGGACCAATTCTGCACGAACCGGGTTTCTTACGCCGTGTCCTCCGCGTCCTCTGTGGTGGAGAGTGTACGCGTTCGGACCTCGCAGGCCAACTCGCTTCGAGACAAGGTCACGTGAATCGTGTCGCCCGGCGCCACCGCGGATGCGTCGCGGATGACACGGGTCTTGTCCGCGTTCCAGGCGACGGCGTAGCCGCGTCCCAGAACCGCGAGCGGGCTGAGCGTGTCCAGACGGCCGGCGACGTTGCCCAGCTGCGCTTGCGCGCGATGCTGCCGGAGGCGGATCGCGGCGTCGAGCCGGCCGCGCGACGACACCAGCCGCGTGCGAACAGTCGCGAGGCGGCGGCCGGCGTCGAACATCGACAGCTGCCGTTCGAGTTGTTGGCGACGCCGTTCTCGCGCGGCGACGCCCGCGCGCATGACGCGAGCCAGCGCGTGCGACAACTCCGCCGCGTGGCGCCCGCGCATGGCGACCCGTCCGCGAAAGCCCGCAAACGCCGGGCGGCCGTCGACCATATGCACGCGGCGGCTCAGTCCCTGCACCCGGGCGCGCGCGGCCGCGCGCAGGCGTCCGTGCAGGCGATCGATGCGCCCGACGAACTCGTCCTTCGCCGAGACGACCAATTCCGCCGCGGCAGAAGGCGTCGGCGCGCGCAGGTCGGCGACGAAGTCGGCGATGGTCACGTCGGTCTCGTGGCCCACCGCCGAAATGACCGGTACCGGCACGTTCGCAATCGCCCGCGCGACGATCTCCTCGTTGAACGCCCAGAGATCTTCGATCGAACCGCCGCCCCGGCCGACGATCACGACGTCAACGCCGGGTACCCGCGCAATCTGACGCAGCGCGCGGGCGATTTCCGGCGCCGCATCTTCACCCTGCACGCGCGCGGGGCAGATGACGAGGTGCGCGTTCGCATACCGTCGCCGCAGCACGTTGATGATGTCGCGAATCGCCGCGCCGTCGAGCGAGGTGACGATGCCGATCTTGCGCGGCAGCGCCGGCAGCGGGCGCTTGCGCGCGGCATCGAACAGCCCCTCGTCCTGCAGGCGTTTCTTCAGCTGATCGAACGCCAATTGCAGCGCGCCCAGTCCGTGAGGCTCGAGGTGCTCGCAGACGAGTTGATATTCGCCCTTCGGCTCGTACACCGACACGCGTCCCCGCGCGACCACGCGCAGTCCGTCGGCCGGCTTGAACTTGAGATAGCGAAGCGCGGATTTGAAGATGACGGCCTTGATCTGCGACGCGCCGTCCTTCAGCGTGAAATACAGATGCCCCGTGTTCCACAAGCGGCAGCCGGAGAGCTCGCCCTCGACCCACACCTCGAAGAATTCGGCTTCGAGCAGGTCGCGCACGCGGACGGTCAGCTCCGTCACGCTGAAGACGCGTCGAGCCTGGGGGCCAGGGGCTGGGGGCTTCGGCGCCGCGGCAGGGACGACCGGCGCCGCCTCTTCTTCAAACGGAAGATCGAACAGGTCGGTCATCGGCTAGGTCCGCAAGCTGTTGAATGTCGTCCGCGCTCAGGCTCAGTCGTTCGATGTCGGTGGCGAGGCCGGTCTGTTCGTCGGCATCGATGATCACGGCGTTCAGCCGCGGGTTCCCGGTCGCGGTTTCGAAACGCGCCGGCAGCGCCGTCAGAAATTTCCCGAGCGCCGCCTGGATGTCGACGCCGATGATCGAATCGTGCGGACCGGTCATGCCGACGTCGGTCAGGTACGCCGTGCCTTTCGGCAGGATGCGTTCGTCGGCGGTCTGCACGTGCGTGTGCGTGCCGACGACCGCCGTCACCTTGCCGTCGAGATGCCAGCCCATCGCGATCTTCTCCGATGTCGCCTCGGCATGAAAGTCGACGAACACGATCCGTGTCCGCTGCTTCAACGCCTCGATCTCCCGAAGCACCACGGTAAACGGGTCGTCGATGTTGAGCATGAACACGCGTCCCATCACATTGACGACGCCGACGGACAGGCCACCGCGCGTGCGCGCGAGATAGCTGCCGTTGCCGGGGGCGCCTGCCGGGTAGTTCGCAGGCCGCAGCAGCCGCGGCTCCGCGCCGATGTAGTCGAGCGCTTCCTTCTTGTCCCAGATGTGGTTGCCCGACGTCATCACGTCGACGCCCCAGTCGAGGATCTGATCGCCAATCTCCCGCGTGATCCCGAAGCCGGCGGCCGAATTCTCGGCGTTCGCAATCACCAGATCGATCCGGTGGAATTCGACGATGCCCGCCAGCCCGTGCCGAACCAGTTCGCGTCCAGGCTTGCCGACGATGTCGCCGATGAAGAGGATACGCACGCTCCACAGCTTACAGCCATATGGCTCATCGATTTAAGGCCTGTTCGCCTTGGCTGCTCGTAATATGAGCGTTAATAACTAAGATTAGATGCTTGACTGATACTCAGTTATGCATCTATACTCCCTTCAACTTAGGAAGCGAGGACATCATGCCCGGTAAAGTTATTGGAATCGACCTCGGCACAACGAACTCCGTTGTCGCCGTCATGGAAGGCGGTCAGCCCACCGTCATCGTCAATCAAGAGGGCGCGCGAACGACCCCGTCGGTGGTGGCGCTCACGAAAGAGGGCGAGCGTCTCGTCGGCCAGGTCGCGAAGCGGCAGGCCGTCACGAACCCGGAAAATACCGTTTTTTCGATCAAGCGTTTCATGGGTCGCAAGTTCGACGAGGTCAAGAGCGAAGCCTCGCGTGTGCCTTACAAGGTGGTCGGTGCGGAGAACGGCGACGCGTGGGTCGATGCCCGCGACAAGAAATACTCGCCGCCGGAAATTTCGGCGATGGTCCTCCAGAAGCTGAAGACCGCAGCTGAGGACTACCTGGGCGAGAAGGTGACTGATGCGGTCGTCACCGTCCCGGCCTACTTCAACGACGCGCAGCGGCAGGCGACGAAGGACGCCGGCAAGATTGCCGGGCTCAACGTGCTGCGCATCATCAACGAGCCCACCGCCGCGGCGCTGGCGTACGGTCTCGACAAGAAAAAAGATGAAACGATTGCCGTGTACGACTTCGGCGGCGGCACCTTCGACATTTCCGTGCTCGAAGTGGGCGAGGGCGTTGTCGAGGTGAAGGCGACCAACGGCGACACGCATCTGGGCGGCGACGACCTGGACGACCGCATCATCGAATGGCTCGTCGCGGAGTTCAAGAAGAGCGAAGGCATCGATCTGTCGAAGGATCGCATGGCGCTCCAGCGTCTGAAGGAAGGCGCGGAGAAGGCCAAGATCGAACTGTCGACGGCGATGGAAACCGAAATCAACCTGCCGTTCGTCACCGCCGACGCGACCGGCCCGAAGCACATGCAGGTGAAGCTGACGCGGGCGAAGCTCGAATCGCTCGTCGACGATCTCCTGCAGCGGACGATGGCGCCGGTGAAGCAGGCGCTGGAGGACGCAGGCCTTGATCCGTCGAAGATCGACGAGATCGTGCTCGTCGGCGGCTCGACCCGCATGCCGAAGGTGCAGCAACTGGTGCGCGAGTTCTTCGGCAAGGAACCGCACAAGGGCGTCAACCCCGATGAAGTCGTCGCGGTCGGCGCGGCGGCGCAGGGTGGTGTGCTGTCCGGCGAGGTCAAGGATCTGCTGCTGCTCGACGTGACCCCGCTCTCACTCGGCATCGAAACGCTCGGCGGCGTGCTGACGACGCTGATTCCGCGCAACACGACGATCCCGACGCGCAAGAGCGAGATCTTCTCGACGGCGACGGACAATCAGACCAACGTCGAGGTCCACGTGCTCCAGGGCGAACGTCCGCTGGCGCGCGACAACCGCACGCTGGGCCGCTTCCAGCTCGTGGGTCTGCCCTCTGCCCCGCGCGGCGTGCCGCAGGTCGAGGTCGCCTTCGACATCGACGCCAACGGCATCGTCAACGTGACGGCGAAGGACATGGCGACTGGCAAGGAGCAGAAGATCACGATCAGCAGTTCGAGCGGCCTCGCGAAAGACGAGGTCGATCGGATGGTGAAAGAAGCGCAGAGCCACTCGTCAGAGGATCAGGCGCGTCGCGACCTGATCGAGGCGCGCAATCAGGCCGACTCGCTCGCCTATCAGGCCGAGAAGACGGTGAACGAGAACCGCGAGAAGATCGCGGTCGGCGACCTCTCGAAAATCGAGGCCGCCATCGCCGAGGTCCGCACGCTGTCGCAGGGTGAGGATCTGGCGGCGATCAAGAAGGCGACCGAAGAGCTGCAGCGAGCCTCGCACGCGATGGCCGAGCAGCTCTACAAACAGGCGCCGCCGCCACCGGCATCCGAGCCGGCGGCCGGCGGGTCGAACGTCAAGGACGCGGAAGTGGTCGACGCGGAGTTCGCGGAGACCAAGTAAGGCAGGGTAGGGTACGAGGTCAAGTGGGTCAGGTAGGGCAAAGCCTCACCTGACCCACCCGACCCCGTGCTAACCTCTGATCCCGACATGGAAGAGCCCAGCCCACTCCAGCAGGACCCTGATACACCCGAGATCCCGGTAGAAGAGGCCGAAGGATGAACAACGACGCCATACAGATCGCTCTGGGCACGCTGCAAGGCATTCTCTCGAGCACGGGGTTCGTGCTCTTTCTCTTCATTGGCTTCTGCGTACTCGCCGGGTTCACGAAGACGCGGAAGACCGCGGGCGGGGCTGCGTCGGT
>JAYVMG010000119.1:0-4757 GCA_043759095.1 Acidobacteriota bacterium
CGACTCGAGCTGGTTGACCGGCTCGGCTTCTGCCGTCTGCGTGTAGACGACCGTCTTGCCGGCGTTGCCGAGCGCCTGATTCATCGCGTGCGCGAGCGCGTGGACCGCGGGGGGCTGACTCTCGCCGGCGATGACCAGGCTCCTTCCGCGATGCGCCTCGAGATCCTTTGCGACCGCGGCGATCCATTTCTGGATCGCAAGACTGAAGTCTTGCGCCACGTGTGATCCACTAGCCCCGCCAGCCTCACTAGCCCCACCCGACCTACGTGACCTACTTGACCCACCTGACCCACCCGACCCACCTGATTTATCCGGCCCATCGAGGGCGGCGCTGATCGCGTGAGCGATCGAGCCGATCGCGCTGGGCCTGGCTGGCAAGCGGTGATCGGCCCGAGCTCCGGTGGACGTCGGCATCGACTCGATGGCGTAGAGCCGGTTCATGCGGTCGGCGTTCTCGGGACGCCGGCGCGCGGTGAAATCACGCGCGTAGCGCAGCGCGCCTGGTCCACCGCCGAGAAAGTCGGCGTCGAGCGAGAGGATCACGTCGGCGTGTTCGAAGCGGTAGTGCGCGTCCACGAACTCGCCGAAAGCCAGTTTCGCGCCGACGCGCGCGTTGTCGCGGCTCGCCGGATCCCACTGATGCCACCTCATTGACGGGAAGCGCGTCAGCAGATCGCGGATCTGCGCGGCGAGCGTCGGCGAGCTGACCGATTCGGTGAGGATGCGGATGCCGGCGCCTTTGAGCGGACCTTGCGCCGTCAGCGCGGCGTTCATCGCGCCAAGGAACGACGACCACGGACGAATCTCACCAAGGTTGGTCAGCGTCTGGGAGCGATCGGGATCGTAGAGGCCGAGGATGGCGGCCTGCGCGAACACATCGGTTGCGCCGAGGCTGCCCGGGTGCATCGGGTTGCCTTCGATTTTCGTCGGACGCCCCTCGTGACTCTCGACCAGCAGCCCGGTGGCCACGCCGCCAAGCGACATCGAGGTGGCGTAAAAGAGCGGCCGTCCGGGGATCAGCTCCTCGGGTTGCTTCACGTACGGGACGATTTTTTCTGCCGGCTGTTTCGTGCATGCAGTGACGCCGGCGAGCGCGAGCGACGCGCCCATCAGCTTCAGGAACGTGCGGCGCGCCACGGGATCGGTGATCGCCTCGATCTGCGACGGGAACTCGTCATAGAGCCGCGCCTGGAAAGCGGGGTCGCCTGCTTGCTCCTCCAGGCTCCGCCAAAACTCCGCGCCCGGGTCCTTCTTCACCTGTGACATGTGGAACAGCTCGTGAGTTTTTGAATCTGGTACTGCGCGACCAGCCGCTTGCCGAGTTCCGCCTGATCCGGCGGCACGACGTAGTCCACACGAAACACCGCCTCGCGCGGGCGCACATACCGTTCCGGGCTGCGATGGCAGTCGAGACACCACTCCATCTGCAGCGACTTCTCCTGCGACATCAGCGGCATGCGATCCACCTGGCCGTGGCACGTGGTGCAGCCAACGCCCTTGTTCACGTGAATGCTGTGATTGAAGTACACGAAGTCGGGCAGATCGTGGACGCGCGTCCACTCAATCGATTTTCCGGTCCGGAAGCTTTCGCGCACCGGTTCGAGGAACGGACTCTTCGCGAAGATCTGCGAGTGGCAGTTCATGCACGTCTTGGTCGGCGGAATGCCGGCGAACGACGAGTCTTCCACGGACGAGTGGCAGTAGCGGCAGTCGATGCCGTTGCCCGCGACGTGGCGCTCGTGGCTGAACTGAATCGGCTGCTCGCGCGCCACGCGCGCATCGGTGACCCACGGCGAGCGGTTCACCTCGGCAAGCAGGCCCAGCAATCCGGCGATGAAGAACACCGCGCCGAAGATGCTGACCCGAGCAATCGTGTTGGCGCTGCGATGAAAGATCTGCGACATCGATAAGACTGGTGACGCGGAACCTATTTTGTGAAATTCTTCACTTGAGGTCAAATCCGACGGCTACTGGGGAGTCTTTTCCCAGACGTACGTCCGGTGGTTCGCATATTTCTCGAACCATTCCAACTCGACGTTGGCTTTTCGGATGAGGTGGCGCAAGCCGCCCCACTGATGAGGTTCGCCCGGTCCGACCAGCAACTGCGTCGGGACGTTCAAGCTTTTCAGCGCGCGATACATCTCGACCGACTGCGCCAGGCCCACGCGCACGTCGGCGTCACCGGCAACGAACAGCGTCGGCGTCTTCGTGTTCGCCACGTCTTTCAGCGGTGAGTTGTTCCAGAACAGATCGAACGGCGCGTCCTTCCGCCACGGCGTGCCGCCGAACCACGTGCCACGGAACGACGTGTTGTCCGTCTGCGCGTAGAGCGAGATCCAGTTGGCGATGCCCGCGCCAGACGAAGCGACCTTGAACCGATCCGTCATCGTGATGAGCTTGTTCACCAGCGTGCCGCCGGCGCTCCACCCCATCACCACGAGCCGATCCTGATCCACCAGGCCCCGTGCGATCAGCGCGTCCACGCCGAGCAGCACGTCCGTCGCCATGTGGTTGAAGTAACCGTTGACGACGTCGCGCGCGAACGCGGCGCCGTAGCCGACGCTGCCGCGATAGTTCGGCCGCAAAACGAAATAGCCGTGGCCCGTCAGCGCCGGGACGTTGAACAGCGTCATCCCTCCGCCAATGCCGAACTTGTCGGACTCCATCGGCCCGCCGTGCAGCTGCACAATCAGCGGATACCGCTGCCCGGCCGTGTAGTCGGTCGGATAGAACAGCACGCCTTCGACCGCGACGCCGTCCGTGCCCTTCCACTCCGCTTTCTCCTGCCGCGGCAGCATGAAGTCGCGCGCGAGGGCGTCGAATTGTCGGGTGACTCGCGTAGGCGCGCCCGGCGCGCCCGTCAGCGGCAACGTCCACACGTCGCCGAAGCGCGTCGGCTCGTCGAGTTGAAATACCAGTGTTCCGGCGCTCGCCACCGTCGACCAGGTCGGCGGAATGTAGTGCTCGCCGTCCGTCATCTGCTGGGCGCGCCGTGCGGCGACGTTGATGCGGAAGAACTCGGTGTGCACGCCCATGTTCACGGTCGCGATGATCGACTGGCCATCGGGCGTCCAGGCGGCCTGGTCGAACGCGTACTTGAAATCAGACAGCACGGCCCGCGGCGTGCCGCCCGTCGCAGGCACAGTAAACAGCATCGTCGGGTAGTAGGGATCGAGCCGTTCGTTGGTGTCGGCGAGGAAGAGGATCTGCGAGCCGTCGGGCGACAGGTCGATGAGGTATTCCTGAGCCGTATTGTTGGTGACCGCGCGGCTGTTCTCGCCGCTCGCGTCCATCACCCAGACTTCGCCACGAACCGCGTCGAGCGGCGATGGGGACGGCCAACGCATCATGGCGATCCGCCTTCCGTCGGCCGACAGCTTGTATTCCGTCACCGTCAAATCGCCCGTCGTCACCTGCGATTCCGCGCCGGTAGAGACGATGATCTTCCAGAGCTGGCGGTGCTTGAAGTTCTCGTCCACCACGTACACATCGTCGCGGATGCGATCGCGTTCGCGCTCCTCGGCAGTGGGCGGATCGCTGGCAAGGAAGTAGATCGACGCGCCGTCAGGTGACCACGACGGCGCGCTGGGCCCCGTCGCGTGTTTGAGGAGTGTGCGCGGTTCGCCGCCGTCGGCCGGCAGCAGTGAAATCTGTCCATCGCGCACGAAGAGAAGGGTTTTGCCGTCAGGCGACCAGCGGAGCGCGTTGCCCTGGACCCCGCCGTCGCTGAAAGTGAGCTGGACCGGCGCTCCGCCGCCGGTCTCCTGGCGCCACACCTGAAAGATCAGCCGTCCAGCTTTCCAGTCGGTGCGCGTGAGGAGATAGGCGAGCGTCTTGCCGTCCGGCGAGAGCTGCGGCGCAGCCCCTGCGATTCGCGGCAACTCGGCCTGATCGATGAGGGTCATCGGCCTGCGGGTTTGCGAATGGGCCAGGGCCCCTGCCGCGAGCAGGCTGAGGAGGACGGCGATGGTCGTGTGCAGCGCCCGGCGTGGGCCCCTCATTGATCGATCGTCGACGTACGCATGTGAGATATTAGACCCCGAATCAAGGAGCGTCCGAATGAAGGTTTTTCTGGTGTCGGCTGTTCTCGCACTGGCGTCTCTAAGTGTCACGGACGCGGCCCGGGCCGCCGACTTTCCCACGGCGACCGAAGGCGATTTCGTTGCCCGCGATTTCCGGTTCGGCTCCGGCGAGACGCTGCCGTCCCTGAACCTCCACTATCGGACGATCGGGACCCCGCAACGAGATGCCTCGGGCATCGTCCGGAACGCCGTGATGATTCTCCACGGCACCGGCGGCACCGGCGCGGCGTTCCTGTCGCAAACCTTCGGCGGTGAACTGTTCGGCGCCGGTCAGGTCCTTGATGCGACGCGCTACTTCATCATCCTGCCCGACGGCATCGGCCACGGAAAATCCGGCAAGCCCAGCGACGGCCTGCACGCGCGCTTTCCGAAGTACACCTACGACGACATGGTTCGCGCGCAGCACACGATGCTCGTCGACGGCTTGAAAGTGACCCACCTCCGGCTCGTCCTCGGGACGTCGATGGGCGCGATGCACTGCTGGGCGTGGGGCGAGATGTATCCGGACTTTGTCGACGGTCTCGTGCCGCTGGCCAGCGCGCCGACGCAGATTGCCGGCCGCAACCGGATCATGCGGACGATGATCATGGACAGCATCACGCGCGATCCCGCGTACAAGAACGGCGACTACACCGAGCCGCCGCACGCCGGGATGGTCGGCGCCATCAATCTTCT
>JAYVMG010000120.1:0-4751 GCA_043759095.1 Acidobacteriota bacterium
ATGAGATCGTCCGGGCCGAGCGTCACGATCGTGCGGCAGTCCTGGTACAACTCCGCGAAGTTGTCGCGCAGGATTTTCGTCGTGCCGCTCGTGTAGGGATACTCGGGCGGAAAGAGCACGCCGGGATCGACAATGAGCCCGAGCTGCACGAGTTCGCAGTGCGGACAATAGAGGAGTTCCGCGGGATAGGCGGGCTGCTCGTGCGGGCGCTGCCCTATCGGACGCATCTGGTTGACGGGCGGCAGGTAGCCGATGAACAGCGCCGACTCCAGCGCGCGCTCGTCGCACACCTGGCAACGATCGACGACGACGCTCGAACCGGTGCCGGCCGTGCGCGGCATCTGGGAAACGGTCATGCGGAAAGGCTCCTCTCCTGTGGCGCGCGGTCCGCGTGGGCGGCGTACCACGCCGCGGTCAGCGCGAGTCCCTCGCGGAACGAGAACTTGGGGTGAAATCCGAGACGCGCGATCTTCGCGGTATCGGGACAACGGCGAGTGGCGCCTCCGGCCGGCAGATCCGCCGGGACGATCCGGACCCGGCGGCCGAAGTACGCGCCGATCTGGCTCGCCACGTCGGCGATCGTCAACTCGTCCATCGTGCCGACATGATAGATGCCCAGGGGATCGCCGCGCTCCATCGCGAGCATCAGCCCGTCGGTGAAGTCGTCCACGTAGATAAACGACCGCGTCTGCGTCCCATCGCCCTGAATCGGAAACGGCACCGGATCGTCAGGGCTGTTCGCGAGCGCCTTCATCCGGAGGACGAACTGCGGGACGACGTGCTCCCACCCCATGTCGGGACCATAGACGTTGTGTGGGCGCACGATGACCACGCGATCGAAATGCCTGCGACCGTAGTTGATCGCCATCATCTCGTTAATCTGTTTGCCCGCGGCGTAGGTATATCGCGGATTGAAGACGTCCGGAATCACGAGCGGCGCGGTTTCGTCGGTCGGAATCGTGGGCGGCGTCTGGTAGACCTCGGAGCTGGACGTCAGCAGCAGCTCGCGCACGCCCGCGTCGATGCAGGCGTCGATGACGTTACTCATCCCCTTGACCGCGACGTCGAGCACGAGCTCTGGCTGGGTGTAGAAAAACTCGGTGCCGTTGATGAACGCCAGATGGCACACGGCGTCCACGCCTCGGACGGCCCGCTTGACGGCGTCGAGATCGCGAATGTCGCCGGCCTGAAATTCGAACCGGCCATCCACCGACGCGAGCCGGTCCGTGCGGCCGCGCGAGTTGTTATCGAACACGCGGACGCGATGCCCATCGGCGACCAGGCGGCGCACGAGCGCGCTGCCGAGAAACCCGGTCCCACCGGTGACAAGATACGTTCGGCCCATGTGAGGTTCCATCACTCCAGCAGTCGACCGTCGCACGCCTGTCGCCGCGAGCGCCAAGCCGCGTCGAGCAGCGTCTGCACCCGGAGGCCGTCAGCGAAGGACGGCCGCGACGGCGTGCCCGTCTGAATCCAATTCACGAACCGATCGATCAGCCGACCCGCGACGAGCGCGCGGCCGTCGGAGCCGTCCGATGCCGGCGCGTCGACGGTCGCTGGTTGCAGGACGCCGCTCTCGCGCGTTCCGACGTGCAACGTGAAGCCGCGCACGTAGTCGGACGTCTGGTTTCTCAGCGCCAGCGCGCCCTCGTCGCCGTAGACCGTGACCGCGTGACCGTCGCCGAGCGGGGCCGACGTCGCGATCGTCACCGCACCGCTCATGCCGTCGCGAAACCGCAGCGCCAGCACGGCGAGGACGTCGCGGTCGCCCTCTTCCTGTGGCGCGACCCACAGGCGGTCGATCGGCCCGATCAGCCACTCCAGGTAGTACAGCACGTGCGACGCGAATTCGTTCAGGGCGCCGCCGCCTGCGGCCACGGTCGTCTTCCAGTTGGAAAGGCGCTCGCGGTTCGCGTACGTCTCCACGTGCCACGCGACGCTGACGTGGCGCAGCCGTCCCAGAACGCCGCCCTCGATCATCTGCCGCGCGCGCGCCCACGCGGCGATGTCGGGAAACTCGAAATCCACCATATTCGCGGCGCCGGCATCCGCAGCGGCGGCGGCCATCCGCCCGGCGGCCTCGAGACCGTCGGCCAGCGGCTTTTCGCAGAACACGTGCTTGCCGGCGCGCAACGCCGCGATCGCGATCGGCGCGTGCAGCGCTGGCGGCGTCGCGACGATCACCGCCGCCACCCGCGGATCGTCAACCAGCTCCTGCCAGCCGCCATACGCCGTCAGCCCCTCGCGCGCCGCGATTGCACGCGCGCGATCGGGCCGTCCTGCCGCGACGCCGATCACCTCGCAGGCGGCATGCGCCCGGAACGCGGGCAGCAGCACGCGCTCGCCGAAGCCCAGGCCGACGATACCGATGCCGACGCGAGCACTCATGTCCGGCTGGAGCCGATCATCCTGCCTGCGGCTCCGCGCGCGTCGGCGGCCAGAAATTCCAGACGTCGACGACAGTCTTGCCGGCCGTATCGAGGCCGCGATAGTCCTTGTGCGGCGCGCACAGCACGAGGATGTCGCTGCGGCGCACGACCTCGTCGAGCGGCAGCAGCTCGGGGTCGCCGGTGACGTACGGATCGGTTGTCAGTACGGCGCCGGCATGGAACGAGAGCAATCGCTTCATCTTGTAGCTGAGCGACGAACGGCGGTCGTCATTGTCGGCCTTGAACGCCATCCCCAGAATGCCGACGGTCAGCGCCTCCAGCGGATACTGCTGCCTGAGCTGATCGACGAGAAACGAGGGGAGCCCTTCGTTGACGAGCATCGCGGCGTGTCCGATGCTGAACTGGTTCTTCGAAAATGCCGCCAGCTGCATCGTGTCCTTGAACAGACACGGACCCGCGGCAAGGCCGGCTCGCGGAATATGCGCGGCGCGCGCGTAGCCTTCACGCATCCCCTCTGTCACGCGGTAGTAGTCGACACCCGCGGTCGTCGCCATCGTGTAGAACTGGTTGGCGACGGCGAACTCGATGTAGCGAAAGGCGTTGCTGAACAGCTTCGCGAATTCGGCTTCGGTCGGCGTGAGGCGGACGATCGAAGGCGCGATCACCTGAAAGAGCCGGGCGGCGGCCTCCTCCGCCTCGGGCGTGGCGCCACTCACGATCTGCGGAAGCGTTTGCAGCTCGTCGATGGCGTGCCCCTGCACGATCCGCTCGGGACAGAACGCGACCAGGATCTTCTTGCCTCGCTGGACGAGATACTTGGCCAGCCAGTCGGTGACCGTCGGGTAGACGGTCGACCGCAGCACGATCAACTGGCCATCCACCAGGTGCGGCAGCAGCGTGTCGACGCACTGCTTGATCATGCGGAGCGTCGGATTGAGGAACTCGTCGATCGGCGTGCCAATGGTCAGAATCACCGTCTTCGCGCCGGAGACCGCGGCAGGGTCGGCCGTCAGCTCGAGGCGTCCGCTCCGCAGCACATCATCGAGCAGCGGCTGCGCGCCCCGCTCCATGAATGGCATCTTGCCCAGAGCGATTGCGTCGAGGGCCCGCTGATCGATGTCAAAGATCCGAACGCGCAATCCCTTCGACGCGAAGACCAACGACAACGGGAGGCCCACGTGGCCAGCGCCGCCGACGATGCAGATGTCCGCTTCCGTCTGGTTCATGACAGTTGCTCGTAGAGCGCCGCGTAACTCGCGACGCCGCCTGCCAGGCTGAATGTCTGCAGGGCGGCCTCGCGGCAGCGCGACGGTGTCGTGTCGTCGGCCAGTAATTGTAGCAGCGCGTCGATCGCCGCCTCGTAGCGGGTCGGTTCGGCCTCGTCCAGGACGATCCCGGCTCCGGCCTGTCGGACCAGATCGCCCGAGTCGCCGATCCGATCGTTGATCACGACCGGCACACCGCACCCGAGAAACTCCGCCAGCTTCGTCGCCGCCGACGCCCGCTTCGAAAAACAGGCGCGGATGAAGAATACGCCGACATCCATCAGCCGGATCATCGCCGGCATTTCGTCGAACCCCACGCGCGCCAGCACCAGCCGGTCTGCCGGCAGACCCGCGCGCCCGGCGTCCGCGCGCAAGCGGTCGTGATCCTCGCGCGTCACGATCAGGGCTTTCATGCGCGGTAGACGCCGCGAAAGCGCCGCGAGGTACGCCAGCGTCTGCTCACGCAGATACCAGTTACTCAGCGTGCCCACGCAGCCGGCCACGAACGCATCGTCGAGACCCAGCGCGTGCCTCCGCGCCGGGTCGGCGTCACCCGGTGCAAATCGATCGAGGTCGGCGCAGGTCGGGATGACGGCGATCGGCGCCCCTTCGCGCACGCGTCCCAGCGACGGAAACTCGCGAACGCCGGCGGCGGTCAGGGACACGATCGCGTCGGCATTCGCGAAGAAGCGCCGCTCGCACCACTTCCCCGCCCGGTACAGCAGCCCGCCGGCCGGCCAGTGCCCCGCTTCGACCTTCTCGTCGACCCAGAACCCGCGCATGTCGAAGAGAAACCTTGAGCCATGCGTCCGCCTGGCGTACAGCGCGACGACCGCCGGCACGTAGCCGCGCGCATGCACGATGCCGACGCCTCCACCCTGTTCGCGCGCCCAACCACGCGCCACGAGGCACCCGGCCGCGATATCGCGAACCGTCGAGAGCACGGCTGGCCGCTTGTGATACCGGCGCGGCGTCCACGTGATGCCGACGCGAGCCAGCCGCTCGCGCATCACATTCATCCGCGGGCGATCCGACAGATCCTCCGGCTTCTCGAACGAGAGCAGCGTGATGTCCGCGCAGTTGGTCAGTCGTTCCA
>JAYVMG010000121.1:0-4746 GCA_043759095.1 Acidobacteriota bacterium
CACGCTTCGCCCCGACTACGTCGTCGACGATGTGGTGAAGGCGTCGGAGACCGGCGCGCTCGGCGCCGGCACGAGCAGTCCTGAAGTGCGCGGCAACAAAGCGCCGTCCGTACACATTCAGGAGGTCACCGCCCGCAACGTGAAGGCGGGTGTGCCGATCACGCTGGTCAGTGAAGTCAAGGACGATGGCATTCCGAAGCGCCGCACGCCGTCGCTGGCGACGCTCGCGGCGGCGCAGCAGCGTCTTGCCGCCGATCCGGTGCTGGCCGCGCTGGTCAGGAATCCGTCAATGTCGCCGCCGTCCCGGATCACCGTCGGCAAGAATCTGGGACTACACGTGTCCTGGTTCATCTACCGCGGTCCGGTTGGCGGAAAGGCGACGTTCGATCCGCCCCAGGTCAAGGCATGGGAGGACACGCGCGCCGGCGCGAACTCGCCGTGGGCGCCGGTCTGGGCGCTGCCCAAGCTGCCTGAAGACGGGAAGGAACCCGTGCACGTCACGTTCTCCGGGCCTGGCACGTATGTCCTTCGCTGCCGCGCCGATGACGGTGCACTGGTGTCCGACGACGAAGTGACGATCATCGTCGTTCGCTGAAGCTGGTGTGGACTCCAAGTCGGCGTCCCGTTCCGTATCGCTGACCTGGGACGCCGAGCGTCCTCCGGTGCGGGTCGCCGATCACCGCGACCGCGCCTTCATCCTGCGCGATGTGACCGGCTACGCGATCGCTTTCGCCGCGGTGGCGGCGGCGATCATCGTCACTCGGGTCACCTGGCCGTTCTTCTCCCGCACGCCGCTCATCCTGCTGTTCACGGCCACGTTTGCTGCCGCCCGCTGGGGCAATGAAACGGCGGCGCTGCTCGCCATTCTCGGCGCGGCGTTTGGCGCGAGCCTCGCTGTTCCGGCGGGGACCGTGCTGGTTGACGAGTTGGCCCTCATCCTGTTCGTCAGCGGATCGCTCATCGTCAACCGAATCATCATCGGCCGCAACCGAGCGGAGACGGCGCTACGGGCCAGCGAGGCGCAGTTTCGCGCGGCGTGGGACAACTCCGCGTTCGGCGCGGCGCTGCTGAACCGCCGCGGGCTCGTCGAGCGTATCAATCCCGCGATGGAGCGCACGCTCGGCTACCCGAGCGCGGCGTGGGGCGGCGTGTCGTTCGGCTACTTCAGCCACCCCGACGATCAGGCGGAAGAGCGGGCGCGGTTCGCCGCGTTCATCGATGGCAGTGAGGAGTGGTATCACCGCGAGCAGCGGTACCGGCGCGCTGACGGGGAGATCATCTGGTGCCGCGCCACCATGTCGGCAACGAGCGACGGCGCGGGCGGCGCCCGCACCGGGGCGCTGATGGTGCTGGAAGACGTGACCCGGCGGCGCCGCGCGGAGGAGGATCTTCGCGCCTGGGAAGCGCGGTATCAGCGGCTGTTCGAGCAGGTGCCAATCGGTCTGTTCCAGTGCGGTGTGGACGGCCGGCTGGCCTCGGTGAACGCGGCGTTTCTGGCACTGCTGGGTCACGAGTCGATCGACACGGTTCGCGGCGCCGGGATCGCCGATTTCATCGGCGACCGGGACGCGCGCGCGTCGATGCGGGATGCGCTGGCCTCCGGCGGCGGCGTACACGAACTGAAGGCGTCGCTGCGAATGAAAGACGGCGGGCGCGTCGCGGCGATGATCGATGTGCGGCCGGTTCGCACGGCCGACGGCGCCATGGAATATCTGGACGGTATCGTCCGGCAGCTGTAACGGAACCGTTGCAGTCCGCTCGACAGGTGTGTGAGAATCACCCCGCCGAACCTGCCGGCCGGCTTCAACCTATCCAGTACGTGATGAAGGAGAAAACATCCACCATGCGTCGCCTTTCGACTGCTCGTATTTCTGCGATCGTGCTGTCGTGCGTTGCCCTGATGACTGTCGCCGCTGGCGCGCAGGGCATGGGCGGAAGCCCGGACGGCAAGAAAATGAAGAACCCGGTCGCCTCGAGCGCCGAATCCATTGCCGCCGGCAAGGCCGCGTTCACGAAGAACTGCCGCTTCTGCCATGGCGCCGATGCGAAAGGCAACGGCCCGATGGCGCCTGAAGGCACGAAACCCTCGAATCTCACGGACGCCACGTGGGACCGCGGATCGACCGACGGCGAGATCTTCCTGGTCATCCGCGACGGCGCCGGCCCGAAGTTCGACATGAAGGGCTACAAGAGCAAGATGACCGAGCCCGAGATCTGGAACGTCGTGAATTTCCTCCGGAGCCTGCAGGCGAAATAATGCTGCGGTCGAACAGGGCTCAGGGCGCCCTGATCCTTCAGCCTTTAGCCCTTGTCGCGTGCTTGACGGCCGTGGCCTGCGGCGCACCGCCGTCCGTGGATGCCGCCAAGGTGTTTACGCCCGCGCATCAGTCGGCCGGGGAAGCGGCGCGCGAGTTTTTCGGCATGCGTGCGGTTGCCGTCCAGCCGATTCCGTTTCCGCACAAGACGCACATCGCGAAGAAAGCGGAATGCGTGGACTGTCACGAGAGCGTGGAGAAGGGACCCATCGCCGGGATCCCCAGCGTCAAGACCTGCATGATCTGCCACAGTCAGATCGCGACCGACAAGCCGCTGATCAAGCAGGTGACCGGCTACGCGGACAAGGGCATCGAGATCCCGTGGCAGCGCGTCTATGGCTTCACGCGCGAGGCGCATGTGCGGTTCAATCACGCGCCGCACATGCGTGCCAGCGTTGAATGCGCGACCTGCCATGGCAACGTCGCCAACCAGACGGTCGCCGAGCGGGTCGTCGATCACAACATGGGTTTCTGCGTGAACTGTCATAAGGCGAAGAACGCGTCGAATGACTGCCTGACGTGTCATTACTGATGGATAGACGCGACTTCATCAAGCTGACGGCGATCACGGGCGCCAGCGCCACGCTGGCGAGCTGTGGCAACCCGGAGCACCAGCTCATTCGCTTCGTGCCGGATGACGACATGGTCCCCGGCGTCGCGGAGTGGAAGCCGAGCGTGTGCCCGGTCTGCGCGGCCGGCTGCGGGCTGAACGTGCGCGTGATGGAAGCCGACGTCGAAACGACGCGCGCCGGGCAGGCAGGCGTCGTGAAGATGGGCGTGGCCAAGAAACTCGAAGGGCTCGCGACCGATCCGATCAGCAAGGGCGGACTCTGCGCGCGGGGGCAGGCGTCGATCCAGATCACGTATCACCCGGATCGGCTGACGCACCCGATGAAGCGGACGGGCGCGCGCGGCGCCGGCGCGTTCACGGAAATTACCTGGGACGAGGCAATCGCGGAGCTCACGGGTCAACTGAATGCGCTCGTCGCCGCCAAGGATCAGAAGTCCCTCGCGTTCCTCACGCGCCCGCGTCGCGGCCGACGGACGGCGCTCGCGGCGGAACTGCTGAAGGGGTTCGGCGCGCCGGCGCCCATCACCTACGAGTTCTTTGCGGACGATGTGCTGCGCCGGGCCAACGGGATCAGCTTCGGCCACGAACAGCTGCCGACGATCGATCTCGCGCGTTCGCGTTTCGCGATCAGTTTCGGCGCCGATTTCCTCGGCACCTGGAATTCGCCGGTCGCGCAGAACACCGCGTACGGCGCGATGCGTCAGGGCCGCCCGGGGATGCGCGGCGCGTTCGTCCAGGTGGAATCGCGCATGTCGCTGACCGGCGGCAACGCCGATGAATTCGTCCCGGTGAAGCCGGGCACGGAAGGCGTCCTCGCGCTCGGACTCGCGCAGGTGATGCTCGCCAACAAGCTCCGGCCGGCAGATGCAGGCCGCGCGGGTGCGGCGATCGACGGCTGGTCCGCCGGCCTGCCGGACTACACGCCGGCGAAGGTCGAACAGATCACGGGAGTGGCTGCGAAGAAGATCGAGCGGCTGGCGCGGACGCTCGTCGAGCAGCAACCCGCCGTCGCGTTCATCGGCGGCGCGCCGCTGGCGCACACCAACGGTCTGTTCCACGCGCTGGCGGTCAACGCGCTGAACGCGCTGCTCGGCAACGTCGGTCAACCTGGCGGTGTGTTTTTTACGCCAGGAAGTCTGAAGTCTGAAGTCAGAAGTCTGAAGTCTCAGGATCTCGCGTCCGTGAAGGTTCTTCTGCTCGCCGACGCGAATCCGGTCTTCGACGCGCCGAAGGCCTGGAAGGTGCGTGAGGCGCTCGCCGCGATTCCGTTCATCGCGAGTTTCAGCAGCTTCCTCGACGACACGAGCCATCTGGCCGATCTGATCCTGCCCGATCACTCGTTCCTCGAGTCGTGGGTCGACAGCGCGCCGGAATCAGGATCCATCGAAGCGGTCACGACGGCCGCCGGACCGGTGATGAAGCCGCTGTATCAGACGCGCGCGACGGCGGACGTGTTGATCGAAGTCGCGGCGAAGTTGAAGTCCCCGGTTGCGCTGCCGTGGAAAACCGCGGAAGAAGTCGCTAAATCAACCTCGCCTTCCGCCGCTTGGCCCCCAGCCCAGAGCCCCAAGTCCCCGTCGCGTTTTGTACCACCTGTTTTTGACGGCGACGTATCCCAGTATCCCTTCCACTTCCTCCCGTACGCGACGCTGCAGTTCGGCGACGGTTCGAGCGCGCACCTGCCGTGGCTGCAGGAGATGCCCGACCCGCTGACCTCGGCGATGTGGAGCAGCTGGGTCGAGGTGAATCCGCAGACGGCCGAGCGGCTACAGCTTGCGCAGGGCGACCTCGTCGACATCACCTCGTCGCAGGGCACCGTGCGCGCGCCGGTGATGATCTTCCCGGGTCTTGCCCCCGACG
>JAYVMG010000122.1:0-4744 GCA_043759095.1 Acidobacteriota bacterium
CTCAGGTTGTTCGGCGACGATACCAGCGCGTAGTACATCGTCCGGCCCTGGCTGGTCTTGCCGGCCGCGATGAGCTTCACGTACTTGCTGCCGGCCGCAACTGTCTTGAAGTAGTCGACCGACTGATCGTAGGTGGCGAGCTTGTAGTCTGCGCCCGGACGGAAGCCAAGCACAGATGCAGGTGTTGGCACGCGTCCTTCACCGAGCAGGGCGACCGGGGCAGCGAAGAGGAGACTGAGAAACGCTAGTCTGGTGAGGGTGCGCACGCGCGAAGTATACCGCTGGCGGCGTCAGTGGCATCGGCCACGATGAGCTGCGCTGCCGTTGTCGACCAGCGTCGCCCGCATCGGCATCACCTATGTGACCATCGTGATTCTACGCGCGTTGTTTGTCGAAACAGCGTCACACGCGCCGGTCGAGGCGTATAATCCGCCAACGTCGCCGTCAGGATCTCAATTATGCATAGACGCACATTTCTTACGACCAGCAGCATGGCCGCCGTCGGATTCGGCGTGTCCGCGTGCAGTACCAACCCGAAGCCCGTGCTTGTCGCGCGTCGCCCGCCGCTCTATCTGGCGCCGGTGAAGGCGTCATGGGATCGGATCATCCGGACGACGGTCGGACTGCGGCCGCACCGTGACGCCGGGTTTGTGCTGAAGCCGGACAAACTGGGCGACAAGCTGCTCGTGCATAACTACGGGCACGGCGGCGCGGGGATGTCGCTGGCGTGGGGCACCGGTCTGATGGCTGCGGAGTTCGCGACCGAACATCAGTCGCGCCAGGCGGCGGTCATCGGCTGCGGATCCGTGGGTCTCACGTGCGCACGGCAGTTGCAGCGCCGCGGCTTCGATGTGACGATCTACGCGCTGGCGGTGCCGCCGAACGTGACGTCGAACATGTCGCTCGCCGGCTTCACGCCCGAGTCCGGCCTCGTGGTCGCGGAGCAGCGAACGCCGCAGTGGGACGCGCAGTACCGCCGCGCCGCCGACATCTCGTACCGGCAGCTGCAGCTGCTCGCCGGACCGCATTTCGGCGTCTCGTGGCTCGACAACTACTCGCTGGTCGAGGAACTGCGGCCGCCGAACCCGGGCACGCCGGAGCGCCCGAGCCTGATGGCGGGGCTCGCGGTCGAGCAGGACGTGCTCGGCCCCGGCGAGCACCCGTTCGCGACGAAGTACGCATTGCGATCGCCGCAGATCCGCATCGAGCCGAACATCTATCTGGATAATCTCGTGCGCGATTTCCAGCTGTGGGGCGGGCATATTGTCATCCGCAAATTCGAGACGCCGCGGGAACTGGCGACGGTGCGCGAGCCGATCGTGATCAACTGTACGGGCCTGGGCGCGAAGGATTTGTTCGGCGATCAGGAACTCGTGCCGCTCAAGGGTCAGCTGACGGTGATGGCGCCGCAGTCCGAGGTGAACTATCACACCAACGGCGGTGTGCCGCCGGTCCCCGGTGCGAGCCTCGGGATCCACATGATGGCGCGCAATGACGGCATCATCCTCGGCGGGACGTCGCAGCGGGGCGTGTGGACGCTCGAACCCGACGAAGCCGAGCGCAAGCGTGTCGTCGACTCACACATCGCCGTGTTCGGAGCGATGAAGGGCGGCCGGGCCTGAGTCGTGTGCTAAAATCCCTCCGCGTCCACTCTCGTTGACTGTTGAGTTCCATGCATGGCCACTTGTCCCAAATGCATGGGGGCGCTGACCGAGCATCATCGGTGCCCCCGTGGTCCGATCCGCCGCCTCGCTGAGGCGCTGTCCACCGTCGCGATGGGCGCGCTCATCGGGATGGTTATTTTGTACCTCTTCGATGAGCGTCCGGTGCCGGCACTCGTGATGGCCGCGGCGGCGCTGGGCGCCGTGCTGACATCAGCTGTTCGTCAGGCCGTCAGCCCCCGGTCGTGAACGCCGAGTCCGGTCCCCTCTCGTCCGCCGAATTTCAACGCGTCGACATCCGCGTCGGCCGGATCGTCGCAGTTGATGATTTCCCCGAGGCGCGCAAGCCTGCCTACAAGCTGAAGATTGATTTCGGCTCCGCCATCGGCGTCAAAAAATCCTCCGCTCAAGCGACGACGCATTACTCGAAAGAGACCCTGCTGAACCGGCTCGTCGTCGCGGTGATCAATTTTCCGCCAAAGCAGATCGGTCCCTACATGTCCGAGGTGCTCACGCTCGGCGTGCCGGACGAAGACGGCGGGGTGGTGCTGCTGGCGCCGGAGCGCGACGTGCCGCTCGGCGGGCGGATGTTCTAAAGGTGGTCGATGAGGAACGTCAGCTCTGGCAAATTGGTGATCTGGAGTGCGTGATGATCTCGTGCTGTTCAGGCGCGGAGCTGCAGGTCCGGCGTCTCTCAGCCATCGTCCTGCGCGAGATCTACCCGATGAAATCCGATCTGTACGAACGCGCGCGCGATCTGAGAGTCGAGTTCGAGGGAACGCAACGTGCGCAACCGCAACGCTAGATTAGATTGGCAGCCGTAAGTAGGCGCGGCAGAATGCGCTGGCCGAAGCGCGTCAGAGGCCGTATCTCTGGAGTCGCCGGTAGAGAGCGCTGCGGCTGAGGCCGAGGGCTTTGGCGGCCTGGCTGACGTTGCCGCCGAAGCGCGCCATTGCTTTCTTGATCAGGAATCCTTCGACGTCCTCGAGGCTCATGTCCTCGATGCGCGACGTCCCGTCGCGATCGATGCGCAGCCCGAGTTCGCCGAGGCGGATCGCTGCGCCCTGCGCCATCAGCACGCCGCGCTCCACCGCATGATCCAGCTCGCGGATATTGCCGGGCCACCGATGATCGAGCAGCGCCTGGAGTGCCGTCGGTTCGAAGGCGGTGATGTTCTTCCGGTAGCGTTGGGCGTGCTGGCGAAGGAAGTGAGCCGCCAGCGCCGGGATGTCCTCGCGGCGCTCTCGCAGCGGCGGGAGTTGAATTTCGATCGTGTTCAACCGGAACAACAGGTTCTGACGGAATCGGCCCGCCGCAACTTCCTCGCCGAGATTCGAGTTGGTCGCCGAGACGATTCGGACGTTGGCCTGCCGCGTGCGGGACGACCCGACGCGCTCGAAGTCGCCGGTCTCGAGCACGCGCAGCAGCTTCGGCTGCAGGTTCAGCGGCACATTCGCGATCTCGTCGAGGAAGAGGGTGCCGCCGTCGGCGAGTTCGAACCGGCCGACGCGATCGGTCTTCGCGTCGGTGAACGCGCCCTTCACATGGCCGAAGAACTCGCTCTCGAAGCCACCTTCGGAGAGTCCACCGGCGTTGACGGTCACGAGGCCCTTGCCGGCGCGGCCAGAGACGGCGTGCAGCGCCTGCGCCACGGTGCCTTTGCCGGTCCCGTTCTCACCGGTGACGAGCACGTTGGCCTCGGACGGTCCGACGCGCGCGATCAACTCGAGCACCGGCCGCATCGAGACAGCGTCCGCGATGAGCATCGGACGGACGTCCGGCTTGAGCGATCGGTTTTCGGCTTCAAGACGCTGCTGGCGGCGCAGCGCGCGCGCCAGTTCCACCTGTGTGCGCACAATGGAGAGGACGCGCGCGTTCTCCCACGGCTTCTGGACGAAGTCTCGCGCGCCGCGTCGCATCGCCTCGGCGGCCACCTCGACGCTGCCCCATGCCGTCATGACGACGATTGGCAGGGTCGAATCGTGCGACCGGAGCTGGGAGATCAGGTCGAGCCCTTCCTGGCCGGAGGTCGTGTCGCGCGCGTAGTTCAGGTCCATCAGCACGGCGTCGAACTCGTCGCCGTCGATCGCATCGAGGATCGCCGTCGGCGATCCGGCCAATTCGATGCGGTAGCCTTCGCCCTTCAACAGCAGGCGCAGCGCTTCGAGCACGTCCGGCTGATCGTCGGCGATCAGGACGCGGGGGACAGCCGACTCCGATCGCGTCGGCGTATGGTCTTCAACGGGCCATCGTTGTGCAATTGCCACGGCGCTCTCCAGAAATAACCGCACATTAGGCGTTCGCGGGCGGCCTTTGGTTTGGCTGCTGACTGCCGACTGCCGACTGTTCCTCGTCAACGACCCAGCCGTCGCGCAGCTGGATGATGCGCGTTCCATACGACGCGTTCATTTCCGAGTGTGTGACCTGGATGATGGTCGCGCCGCTTTCGTTGAGCGAGCGAAACAGCTCCATGATTTCTTTGCCTTGAGCCGAGTGCAGGTTACCGGTCGGTTCGTCGGCGAGAATCACCTGCGGGTTCGCAATCACGGCGCGGGCCACGCCCACGAGCTGTTGCTGTCCGCCCGACAGCTGATTCGGATACAGATCCTTCTTGCCGACGATCTGAAAACGGTCGAGGACGTCGGCGACCATGCTCTGACGATCCTTGCGGCTGACGTCGCGGTACGAGAGCGGAATCTCCAGATTCTCGTACACGGTCAGGTTGTCGAGCAGGTGATAACTCTGAAATACGAACCCGATGTGCTTCTTGTGCAGTTCGGCGCGCTGTTTGGGGTTGAGACGATGGACCGGCTGGTCCATGAAGTAGTACTCGCCGGACCAGGCGCTGTCGTGCATCCCGAGGGCGCCGCGTCCCGCACCCGTGTGGGCAATTCCTTCAACGCCAACTTCAACATCGGCGGCCCGATCATCAAGGACAAGCTGCACTACTTCATCGGCGTGGAAACCTACAAGAAGAATCTGGGGGCGAAGCCTGGTTTCCCAACCCGTTCCGGCGCAGTGGGAAATACAGACCCCGATGTAACCGCCTTTATGGCTTCCAGTCTCTACAACGTGATCACAGG
>JAYVMG010000123.1:0-4741 GCA_043759095.1 Acidobacteriota bacterium
GCAGGAGCGTCTGGACGTCCCGGCTGAAGCGGTCCGACACCGTGGACCACGAGGCGTACCCGTTGTTCACGTTGCCGTCAGCCTCAAAGAGCCCACGGACGAAGGCCCGGTAGACGCCAGCGTCGTTCGCGTAGAGGACGGCGTCGGGGATGTGGGCCTCGTAGCCTTTGCCACGGTGCTCGCCGTTCGGCGCGTGCTTCGTGAAGCCGCACGCCTCCCACCACAGGGTCAGGCGGACCGAGTGAAGGGCGACCTCCGTGTAGCCTGTCTTTGGGGCAACCGCGGCCTCGAGGCCGAAGAGCCGCCGGCCGAGCTCGGCGATCCGGGCGACGACGTCATCGTCTCCCGCGGCGACGCAGAAGCGTAGGCCGCGGGCGGGGAGCGAGCCGTCGCCCATGAAGTAGCCGACCAGCTCGGCGAGGTCCGCGTTCAGGTAGCGCGGCACGAACGTCCGGTGGTCTGAGGTCCAGTACGCCTCGGGGAGCTGCGGGAGCGGGACCTCGCGCGGTTCGCCGACCATCCCGCCGAGTGTCAGCGGCACCCGATCGCCGGCCCGCACGTCGGCAAAGCGGCGCCACTGCCAGTCGCCGTTCGCGTCGACCACCTTGATCCGGTGGGTGGTGGTGCCCTGGATCCGGTAGCCGCGCGATGTTTCGACCGTCACCACCGGCTCGGCGCCGTTGACGAAGAAACGGGTTGCGGGGCGCGGACCGTCATCGGTGGCGACCCGGAGATCGAGGTTCTGCCACTTGTCGCCGTCAGGGTTGCCCAGGCCGCGGAGCCGGACGAGGCCGCGGTCTGTCAGAACGAGACTGTCACCGACGAGGCACCCCGTGGGGGCAAGCAGGGTTGTCTGCGCGTTGCGGTAGCCGTGGCGCTCGCCGAGGTCGTATGTCTCGTCCCACAGGGTTCGGGCGGTGGCGCCCAGGCCGGCCGGCACGCCCTCGGTGGGCATCCGCTGCGCCGCGTCGCGGTGCATGCCGATCACCTTCATGAACGGCACCCGGTTCTTCTCGAACTCGATGAACGGGCCGCCGTGGTCGCGGGCGACGACGGCACTCTGGCGGTACGCCTCGGCGGTCATGACCGAGGTGATCGCACCGGCGTACGCCTGGCCGGCCGGCGAGTCGTAGGCCAGGCCACGGCTCATCAGGAGCGCGCCCAGGTTCGCGTAGCCCAGGCCGAGCGGCCGGTAGGCGTGGCTGTTCTTCCCGATCATCTCGCTCGGGTAGCTCGCGTTGTCGACGATGATCTCCATCGCCGTCAGCATCGTGCGGATCGCCGCCTTGTAGGCCACCGCATCGAACTCGCCGTCAGCCTTGACGAACTTCATCAGGTTGATCGACGACAGGTTGCACGCCGAGTCGTTGAGGAACATGTACTCCGAGCACGGATTGCTGGCGTGAATGCGATCCGTCTCCGGGCAGGTGTGCCACTCGTTGACCGTCGTGTCGAACTGCATGCCCGGGTCGCCGCAGACGTGCGTGCCCTCGGCAATCAGGTTCATCAGCTCGCGTGCCTTGTAGGTGTCCATCACCGCGCCGTCGCGCACGGCCTTGGTGTCCCACGTGCTATCGTCGAGCACCGCGCGCATGAAGTCGTCCGTTACGCGCACACTGTTGTTCGAGTTCTGGAAGAACACCGACGAATACGCCGGGCCGGTGAACGAGCCGTCGTAGCCGGCGTCGATCAGCGCCCACGCCTTCTTCTCTTCCGCGACCTTGCAGTTGATGAACTCGACGATATCCGGATGGTCGGCGTTGAGGATCACCATCTTCGCCGCGCGGCGCGTCTTGCCGCCCGACTTGATGACGCCGGCAAACGCGTCGTAGCCCTTCATGAACGACACCGGGCCCGACGCCGTGCCGCCGCCCGCAAGCAGTTCCCTGGACGAGCGAATCGGCGACAGGTTGGTGCCGGTGCCCGACCCGAACTTGAACAGCATCCCCTCGGTGCGGGCCAGCGTCAGGATGGAATCCATCGTGTCCTGGACCGAGTTGATGAAACACGCCGAGCACTGCGGCGCTTTTTCGAAGCCGCAATTGAACCAGACGGGGCTGTTGAACGCCGCCTTCTGGTAGACCAGGATGTGCTTGAGGTCGTCGCTGAACGCCTGCAGATCCTCGTCGTTGACGAAGTACTTGTTCGACTTCGCCCACATCGTGATCGTGTCGACGACGCGGCCGATGAGCTGCTTGACGGAGCGCTCGCGCTCGGGGGCGCCCATCTGCCCGCGGAAATATTTGGAGACGACGATGTTGGTGGCCTGTTGCGACCACGCCTTCGGAATCTCGACGTCGCGCTGCTCGAAGACCATCTCACCGCGTTCGTTGCCGATCAGGGCTGAGCGGATTTCCCACTCGACCTCATCGAACGGATCGACGCCGGCTTCTGTGAAGAAGCGCGGGAACGTCAATCCCGGCACGGCAGCCGCCGCTCGCGCTTTCGCGCGCGGCTTCTCCGGCTCAACGAACGGCGGCACGGCAGCCGTTCCACTACTTTCAACCGACTGCTGGCCGGCACTTGCGGCCTGATAGGCAGCGCGCTCTTTCATCTCGTCCGCTCCGTTCACTCCGGGGATCCCCCCGGATCGCGGCGATCGCCCCCCGCCCCCGGAAGAGACCGTCGAATCTGCATTGGAAAAACGTGGCCGCTTAGAACCCGAAAACCTGCTGCACACTCACGAAAAGCTGGGAGATTTTCGCTTCATGTGCACTGTCTCGCTCGGCGGTCAAATATGCGCTTGGCTCAAACGTTTGTCAAGCGTGTAAACACCACATATTGTGTCTTTCTTTTAGGTCACTCGCAAGATGTTGACGCTTGTGCGTTCTTGTGCATATTACCGTCCAGCTAATTGGGCGGCTAAAGTTGCTGCTTTATCGGCCAGATTCTTGGCGAATACCAGATTTTTTGCGCGCATCGCTTCGTCCGCCTGACGCACGAATCTTTTGGCCGTGTCGTACTGCGTTCGCGCGTCCGCGTTCAGGCCGCGATAGTCGATGCGGTTCAGGTCCGCGCTCGCCCTCGCCAACGACGCCCGGATACCCCGCTCCACTTCCCCCTCCGCCATCGTCGGCGTCGTCTGCAACGTCGGCTTGGGGGAATCGTCGACAGGCTTTGGCGCCTCGACCGCCGGCGGTTCAACCTTTGGCGGATCCGGCTTCGCCGGCTCGCGGGCGGGCTGGCGCGGACGCGACGGTGCGGTGCGCGCGGGTTCGGCCACCAGCGGCGCAGGAATCGGCGTTTCCACTTCGTGTGGCTCGACGTCGCGTGGCGGCGGCGCCGGCATCTCGAGCGCCGGCATATCCGGCGTCGTCTTCGCTTGCGCGTGCGTGCAGCCCGTCAGGGCGATGGGGACGGCAACCAGCAACCATCGGAGGTCGCAGCACGAAGGCAGACCGTGACGCACAGGCAGACCGTAGCGCGAAGGCAGACCGTAGCGCGAAGGCTTTAGCCGAGCGAGAGGGTGTGCCATGTTCAAGCCTGCGGTAACAGTACACGGAACGTCGTGCCGGCGCCGGGCGTCGATTCCACTTCGATCTCGCCGTCGTGCATCTGAATGGTTCGATAGACCATCGACAACCCGATCCCGCTGCCTTTGTCTTTGGTTGTGAAATAGAGATCGAAAATCCGCTGCAAGTGTTCCGGCTTGATGCCGACGCCGGTATCGGTGAACGACACCGAGACACGGTGTCCTTTCGCCGACTCGCAATGAATCCGCAGCGTGCCGCCGCCGGGCATCGCCTGGCACGCGTTCAGGGCGAGGTTCAGGAACGCCTGGCGCAGCATCGCCGGATCGCCGTTGACGTCGGGCGCGCTGCCGCAGTCCACGATCAGCTGGACGCCCACCCGCTCCGCCTCCGGACGGACAATCGGCACGATCTCGTCGAGCAGTTCGGCGAGCGATAACGCCTGCAGCCGCAGATCCTCGGGCCGCGCGAACTTCAGGAAACCCTGCACGACTTCATCGAGGCGGCGGATCTCCTGCGCGATCACATCCACGTGCGGCATCGCCGGCGCCGGCGCCTGCTGGCGCAGCAGCTCGAGGTGGATCATCATCGCGTTCAACGGGTTCTTCACCTCGTGCGCGACGCCGGCCGACAGGCGGCCAAGCGCCGCCAGTTTCCGCGCGTAGCGAATCGTCGCCTGCAGCTGACTCCCGTAGTCTGCGGACTCCGGGTCCGTCGCCGTTCCCGCCATCTGCGAACGGCCGGCCAGCAGCTGATCGCTGACGGCGTTGAACGACGAGCCCAGCTCGCCAAACTCGTCCTGACCGTGAAGATCCAGCTGCACGCCAAACTCGCCCTGACCGAGCCGCGTCAAGCCGCTGCGGATCATGTGAATCGGCCGCAGGAGCAGCTGCGACAGCAGCGTGGCGACGACGACCGACACGGCCAGCGCAGCGAACGCCGTCAGGAGCGCCGGCCGGAGCGACTCGTCGAGACCGTGGCGAATCAGCAGCGTCGACACACCAATGCGCGTCGATCCGATTTCCTTGTCGCCGAGCAGCAGCGGCTCGCGAAACTCGAGGTTCTGTCCCTGGCTCGCGTAGATCGCGCGCAACTGCGACAGCCGCGAGCGCGCGAGAAGCGTCCGCAAATCACCGGCCGGCGGTAACCGCTGCCCTTCCATTGACGGATCGGCGTGCGCCACGGCGACGCCGCGCACGTCCACGAGCGCCGCGTACATCACGTTGTCGGAATACAAACTCGATTCGAGAATCGATCGCAGCCCCGGGTCG
>JAYVMG010000124.1:0-12539 GCA_043759095.1 Acidobacteriota bacterium
AGGAGTTCCAGAAGATCCGCATCCACCCGCAGGTCGGCGCGGAGATCATCAGCGGCGTGCCGTTCCCCTATCCGGTGGCGCCCTTGATCCTCAGCCACCATGAGCGCTGGGACGGCAAGGGCTACCCCGCAGGACTGAAAGGCGACGAGATCCCCCTCGGCGCGCGCATTCTCTCGGTGGTCGATTACTTCGACGCGCTGATGTCGGAGCGGCCGTATCACAAGGCGATGAGCCTCGACGCCGCGATGGGCCTGCTCCGCCAGGAGAGCGCCAAGGCGCTCGATCCGCGCGTCGTGCAGACCTTCATCGAGATGTACCCGACGCTGGCGGCGGAAGCTGACGCCAGCGCGGAGCCCGCGCGCAAGCTGACGCGGATCCCGACGCACGCGCCAGCCGCCAAGCCGGCCGTCGGGTTGGTGGACGAGTCCTCGGGGCGCACCAACGTCTTCCAGGACATCGCGCTCGCGCACCGCGAAATCTACGCGCTGTACGAAATCGCCCAGGCCATGGGCAGCAGTCTCGGCGTGTCGGACACGATGGCGCTGATCTCGTCGAAGCTGAGCAGCATCGTGCCGTTCTCGTGCTGCGCGCTGTTTCTCTATAACGACGAGGCGGAAACGCTGAGCTGCCGGTTCGCGACCGGCGTGGAAGCCGACACGATCCAACAGTTGACGATCCGCAACGGCCACGGCCTGACCGGTTGGGTCGCGCGCAACCGCCGGCCGCTGGTGAACGCGCGGCCCAGCACGGACCTGGAAGCCGCCGGCTTCCCCTCCGATCGCACCACGTTGCACTCGGCGCTGGTCTGCCCGCTGCTCTTCAACGAGCGCTTCATCGGGACGATTTCCGTGTACCACACCGAACCGTCGATCTACACCGACGATCACCGCCGCCTGCTCGACCGCATCTCCGAGCAGGCCGCCGCGGTGATCTACAACTCGATGGTGTTCGAGCAAACGCAGGAAGACTCGCTGACCGACTCGCTGACAGGGCTGCCCAACACACGATTCATGTTCATGCACCTCACGCGCGAACTCGCGCGCGCGGAACGGCTGAAGACGGAAGTCTCGCTGCTGGTGATGGACCTCGACAACTTCAAGGACATCAACGACACCTACGGCCATCATGTCGGCGACCGCGCGCTGCGCGACGTGGCCGGCGTGCTGCGCAACGGTATCCGGCCGTACGATATCTGCGTCCGCTACGCGGGCGACGAGTTCATCGTCGTGCTGTCGGGATGCGGTGGCGAGGAAGCCGAACGAAAGCGCCAGGAACTGCAGCGGGCCGTCGATACAATGCCGTTCGAGGCGCGTCCTGGCAAGATGCTGGCGCTCGCGGTCAGTGTCGGCGCGTCGGTGTTCCCGCACGACGGCAACACATACGAGACGCTGCTCGCCAACGCCGACGGCCGGATGTACCGCGACAAGACCCGGCGCAAGCGAGAGGCGTCCGGAACGCCTGGCGAACAGGCGCGCGAGACGCCGCCGGAGAACGTCTCCGACATCGAACTCCAGCGCGCGGCGGTAGGGGTTTTGTAAAGTCAAAACCTAAAACCGAAAAGCGAAAAGCGACGACATGGATTTCAGTCTTCGGTTTTCGGTTTTCGGTTTTGACTTTTAACTTTGATCATCAACCCAGTCCGGGCTGGCGCCGGTCAATCCTGTCCAGAAAATCGCGAGACCCGTGGCGCCGATGACGAGCGCCAGGCCGTCCTGCCACCAGGCGCCGTAGCGGCCGCTGAATTCCACCCACGCCGCAGGAAGGACGAACGCGAGACCCACGAGGATCGCAAGCGTCCGCCGGCGGACCAACCGAAGCACAAGACCACGCGCGCGACCAAGAGCCATCGTGAGATAGCATAATCCGCCGTGCTGCTGACGCTTCCTCTTCGTGAAGTTTTACCTGCAACGCCACGCGCCCGGATCGCGCGCATTCAGCTCGATGGGCAGGCCTTCGATTACGCCCCCGGGCAGGCCGTCGCCGTCGGCAACCATGGTCACGAGAAGCGGCGGCCGTATTCGATTGCGGCCGCGCCCGAGGATGCCAGGCGTGATGGATGGCTGGAACTACTCGTGGGCGTCAATGCCGAGGGGACGCCCGGAGCACATCTGACGCTCGAACCCGGGCAGTGGGTCGACGTCGAAGGACCGCTCGGCTCGTTCACCTTTCCCGAGACGCCCGAAGAACGGCGCTTCGTCTTCATCGCCGGCGGCACCGGCATCGCGCCGCTGCGCGCGATGCTGCGGCGCGCGCTGACCCTGCCCCACCGGAACATCGGGTTGTTCTACAGCGTGCGCACGCCGGACGAGTTCGCGTACGAGTCGGAGCTGCGCGGGCTGGCGGAGGCGGGCGACATCGAGCTGCGGCAGACGGTGACGCGGGCGACCGACACCGATTGGACCGGTCCACGTGGCCGCCTGAAGCGCGAGGCGCTCGAGGAGCTGGTCCACGATCCGGCGACCCTGTGCTTCATCTGCGGACCGCCGACACTGGTCGACGAAATGCCGAAGATCCTCGCCGACCTCGGCATTCCGCCCGAGCGGATCAGAATTGAAGAATGGGGCTGAGGCGTGAACGGCTGCCGTTGAACCGTGCAATATTTTCCTGGCACGGCGGTTCTTGTCGCGATCTCGCCGGCCCCCTTGCTTCGCCGTCGCTCGATCCCACGGTCGGTGAGAGCGGCCAAGTCTTTTGTTTCTAATGGTTTGCCACACTGACTTGGCGGAATAACTTCGCGGGGCACGTTCCTTGCGGAATGACTAGCTGTCTGGAACCGGTCCAGCTTGTGGACTAGGCCGACTGATGAGGTTTGATATGCGTACATCTGCAGGTCTTCGTCTCGCGCTCGTCCTTTCGATCGGTTTCGTGGCAGGAGCCTGCGGAAATTCCCGCGAGGCTCCGAGCGGGCCATCGCCCGTCGCGGCTGCGGCGACATCTCCAGCGTCAGGAAACTCGACAGCCTCTGGCGTCTTCAGCAGCACGCACCAAGGCATCGCGCAGCTGGCGTCGGCCGCGGATACTGGAGACGTCGAAGGCGAGGGCCGGGTGACGAGCTTGGTCGCTGGCACGGCCTGCCCGACGCTGCAGTTCATCGTCGAAGGCATTACGGTCAAAACGAGCGCCGCGACCTCCTTCGAAGGCGGCACGTGCCTCGACATCAAGGCCGGCACGAAGGTCGGCGCCAAGGGAACCCGGCAAGCGGACGGCTCGGTGCTCGCCTCGCGCATCCAGATCAAACAGCCCGAACTCGAAACCGTGGAGGGCGAGGGCCGGGTGACGAGCCTGGTGGTCGGCACGGCCTGCCCGACGCTGCAGTTCATCGTCGAAGGCATTACGGTCAAAACCAGCGCCGCGACCTCCTTCGAGGGCGGCACGTGCCTCGACATCAAGGCCGGCACGAAGGTCGAGGCCAAGGGAACCCGGCAAGCGGACAGCTCGGTGCTCGCCTCGCGCATCCAGATCAAACAGCCCGAGCTCGCGACCGTGGAGGGCGAGGGCCGGGTGACGAGCCTGGTGGCCGGCACGGCCTGCCCGACGCTGCAGTTCGTCGTCGAAGGCATTACGGTCAAAACCAGCGCCGCGACCTCCTTCGAGGGCGGCACGTGCCTCGACATACAACCCGGCACGAAGATCCAGGCCAAGGGCACCCGGCAAGCGGATCGCTCGGTGCTCGCGTCGCTTGTCCGGATACGGAACTGAAGACCGGGAGCTCGTCGAAAATCCGCGCGGGGTCAAAGCTCCGCGCGGGTTCGGCCCGTTTTCTAGACGCCGCCGATGACGTGGAACCCGGCGTCAACCATCATCACTTCGCCGGTGATCGCGCGCGAGTCCTGGCTGAGCAGGAAAATCGCCGCATCGGCGACTTCCTTCTGATCGACACCGCGGCGCAGCGGGGCCTTGTCGCGGTAGACCTGAAGGATGCTGGAGAAACCGGCGATGCCTGACGCGGCCAGCGTCCTGATGGCGCCCGCCGAGATGGCGTTCACGCGGATGTTCTTCGGTCCGAGATCGGACGCCAGGTACCGCACGGACGATTCGAGCGCGGCCTTCGCGACGCCCATCACGTTGTAGTTCGTGAAGACGCGGTCGCTGCCCAGGTACGTCAGCGTGAGAATGCTGCCGCCGCCTCGCTTCTCCATCAACGGCACGACGGCGCGCGTCAGCCCCACCAGCGAATACGTGCTGATGTCGAGCGCGATGCGGAAACTCTCACGCGATGTTTCAACAAACGGACTCTTGAGCGCATCGGCAGGCGCGAAGCTCGCGCCGTGCACACAGAAATCCAGGCCGCCGAATTCTGCGTCGACCGCCGAGGCAAGATCGGTGATCTGCTGATCGTTGCCGACGTCGCACGGAAGCACCAGCGGGTTGTCGAGCGTCGCCGCCAGCTCGCGGACGTTTTCTTCCAGGCGTTCGCTTGGATACGTGAGCGCGAGGCGCGCGCCCGCCGCGGCGGCGGCCTGCGCGATCCCCCACGAGATCGAACGCTTGTTCGCAACGCCGACGATGAGACCGTGCTTACCGGAGAGATCAGGCATGGCGTCTACTTGGGCCGCCGGCGGCCGGGACCGTTGCGGCGATTCTGGCCGCCAGCGGACCCTTGCGGCGGCCGTCCGCCGCTCGAGCGCATGACGCCACCGGGCCGATTGCCCTGAGACTGCTGACCCCCGCCACCTCCGGCGCCCATCGGCCCTCGCGGACCCCGCGGACGAAATCTGTTCGTGGGTCGACCGGCAGGCTGGCGGATGGTGAATTCGGGAATCTGACGCGTGGGCGGCGGTGCGCCGTCGATCTTGGGCAGCGATGCGCGAATCAAGCGCCGGTGCGCCGGGCCTTCATCCTCGCGGCGGTCGGCGTCGGCGGCGTCCTCGTCCGGAGCGTCTGCCTCTGGCGCATCAGCGTCTTTCGGATCTTCGTCTGCGGCGACGGCGATCGCGGGGGGCTGGGTCGCCATCCGCTCTTCGTCCGGCGCCACGGGGACTTCCTCGGCGATCGCGGCCTGACTCGGCGGCGCGTCATGGGTGACGCGTTTCGGACCGGTCGCGAGCACCTGCGCATAGAGCGCGGCCGGCGTATCCGTCTTGCGCCGCTGGCGCGGCACTTTGGCGTGCTTGAATTCGTGATCGGCGTCGCATGCCGTGCAGCGCACATGCTTGACGTCCTCGCCGATCATCGCGACGACGGCGTGGTTCGTCACACGCCGCTCGCGCGGACAATAGTCGTCCAGGATGTCACCAAGCCGAAGCTGGCGCTGTTGCATCAACGCTCCCGAAGATTACCGATACCGCTGGCAGGGAATGAACTACGAAAGGCGAGTCAATCTTAGCAGAGCCCGTCAATGCCGTCCAGCCACTGCCGTACGTCCGCCAGCCGGGCGCGAACGGCGTCCGGCGCGGTGGATTGCGGGGTGCGCTTGGCCTGCACCGAGACGGCCGGGGTGATGCGCGCAATCACGTCTGCTTCACACAGGTCGCTCGCCGTGCGCCATTCCTCGAGCGACAGCGTCTCGAAGTCGCGTCCTTCGGCGATCAGCTTGCGGACGAGCGCGCCGACCACTTCGTGCGCGCGTCGGAACGGCATGCCTTTCCCCACCAGATAGTCGGCCACGTCCGTCGCCAGCATCATCCCGGACGCCGCGGACGCTGCCCGCGATCGGTTGAGCGTCAGCCCGCCGCCAACCGATCGCACGACGGCGAGACAGCCCGCGAGCGTATCCTCCGCCCCGAACACCGCTTCTTTGTCTTCTTGCAGATCCTTGTTGTACCCGGTCGGTAGACCCTTGATTGTCGTCAGCATCGCGACGAGGTGACCGATCGCGCGCCCGGACTTCCCGCGCACGAGCTCCAGCGGATCCGGATTTTTCTTCTGCGGCATCATGCTGCTGCCGGTGCTGAGCGCATCCGACAGCTCGAAGAATTTGTGTTCGTCGCCGCACAGAATGATCAGATCCTCAGCCAACCGGCTGAGATGCACCATCGTCATCGCACAGGCGTAGAGGAACGTCGCCGCAAAGTCGCGGTCCGATGACGCGTCCATACTGTTCTCGACGACGCGCGAGAAGCCGAGGTCGCGAGCGAGCGTGTCGACGTCGATCGCGTAGGCCGTGCCGGCGATCGCGCCGCTGCCAAGCGGCAGCGCGTCGGCTTCCGTGCGCGCGCCGGCGAGCCGGACGAAATCGCGGCGCAGCGGCGCCACGTGCGAGAGAAAGAAATGCGCGACGAGCACCGGCTGCGCCGGGCGGAAATGCGTGAACGACGGCATCAGCGCGTCACCCGCTGACTCCGCCTGCACGGCGAGCGCCTCGACCACCGCGGCGACCGCGCGCTGCAACAGCGGAATTCTCCGGCGCAGATACAGCCGGAGATCCAGCGAGACCTGCTCGTTGCGCGACCGGCCGGTATGCAGACGGCGCCCGGCGTCGCCGAGGCGTTCGACCAGCTGGCGCTCGACGAAGCTATGCACGTCTTCGTCGTCGCCCGAGACGAACGCGGGGTTCGCGCGAGCCGCGTCGAGAATCGCCGTCAGCGTGTCTTCGATCTGGCGTGTGTCATCGGCCGTCAGCACGCCGGCGCCCTTCAGCGCGCGCGCCCACGCCGCGCTGCCCGTGACGTCGTCTTCAAACAGGCGGCGGTCGAAACGAAACGACGCGCCGAACTCGAACGCCGCGGCGTCGGGCGCCGTATCGAAACGGCCGGACCATAAATTAGTCATGAGTGGGTCGTCTTCGCCAGGACGATGGTTTTTGGTGATCGGGACACCTGCACATCGCCGACGCCACAATTCCCTCTGAACAGTTTGAGGCGCACGATGCCGGACACCTGCTGCTGGACGGCGTCCGCATTCGCGTCCAGCGTCTGTCGCGCCGGCGTGAACCAGGCGCCTTCGCGCAGCACGCGCAGATACGGCTCGGTGATGCGCGGCGACGAGAACTCACCGGGCGCCCCGATGGCGGCGTTCTCGAGCGCGTCGTGCGCTTTCTGCAACGCGGGCAGGCTGCCGACGCCGTGCGCGCCGGCGATGATGCCGAGGCTGCCCATCAGATCGAGCAGCGGCATCATGACGCCGTTGACGCCGACCGGCACGCCGCGCTCGATCGCGATGTCGATGTGCGCCGGCTCACCGGCCAGCGCCATTGCCGCCCTCGGCGCTGACGCGCGATCGCCGAGGCCGCTGAACACGACCGGCAGTGTCACATGACGCTGGAGCGCGTAGTCGATCTGCGCCTCCTGCGTCATCGCCCACTCAGCGGCCGGTGCGAGGACGGTCATGATCGGATCGAGCGCGCGAATCGTCCGATCGAGCGGCGACGCAGTGCCCGTCGGATCGCCATGCGCCACGGTCGTCGCCTGCTCGATGTTCGCGATCTCGACGACCTTCTGCGCAATCAATGGGTGCGCAAGCGACGCCGCAATCGGCGTCTGCTCTGCCAACAGGCCGGCTTTCAGCGCCCGCACGATGTAGTCGCGGGCAAAGGCATCGCGAGCGTCCACCACATGCGCACGCAACGCGCCGGTCGCCAGCGCGCGATCGCGGATTTCCTCGAGCACTTCCTTACCCTGCCCGAGATCGACGGTGACCGCGATGATTTCCGTGCTGTGCCGTTCCGCCAGCCAGGGAATCGCGATGGAGGTCTCGAGTCCGCCGGAGTACGCGAGGACGATGCGCGTCATTCGGCCGCGTACTCCTTGAGTCGTTTGATCAGCGCGGCGGCCGCGCGGGCGCCGCGGGCGATGATCAGAATCGTATCGTCGCCGGCGATCGTGCCCACGGCCTCTGGCAAGCGTGCGCCGTCGAGCGCCTCGGCGAGCGCCTGGGCCTGGCCGCGGCCCGTGCGGATGACCACCAACTGCTGCACGCGCTCGATGTTGCGCACGAACTCGGCGGCCGCGCGCTCGAGGGCGGTCAGCGCGGTCTCCGGGTTCGTCGCGTCAGCGCCGGCACGCTGATAGGCGCCGTCTCCAGCGCGCTTCACCAGCCCGAGGTCCTGGATGTCGCGCGAAATCGTCGCCTGCGTGGCTTCGAAGCCGCGCTGATGGAGCCGACGGCGCAGAAGCTCCTGGCTGTGGAGCCCTTCGCGGTCGATCAACTCGAGGATGATGGCTTGGCGGCGCGTTTTCATGGCGGACGAAGCGTGAGTATACATCGATTTTTGTTGATCCAAATGTACCGGATATGTATAATTATTCTTTCTGATGCATACAGTTGTGCAGTCCGGTGCAGACCCGACCGGCGCGGCATCCACCGCGCGCGCGCGCATTGCCGTGGCGGGCGCGACCGGCTTCACCGGACAGGAACTACTGCGCCTGCTGTCGCGCCACCCCGCGGTCGAATTGACGACGGCCATGTCGTCGGGCCAGACGGCCGCCTCGTCGCGGCGGCTGCCCGCGCTCACGCGCCTCTGGAACGGCACGATCGTCCCGCTCTCGGCAGAGACGCTCGCGCGTGACGCCGACGTCGTGTTCCTCGCGCTGCCCGACTCTGCCGCCGCGGAACTCGCGCCCGGCCTCGTTGACGCGGGCGTCCGCGTCATCGATCTGTCCGGCGCATTCCGGCTACGGGACGAAGCGGCGCGCGGCACGTGGTATCCGGAAACGCACCGACTGCCGGCAGGCATCGCGTATGGCCTCACCGAGCGCGAGCGCGGTACGATCGCGCGCGCACAGCTGGTCGCGAACCCCGGCTGCTACCCGACCGCCACGCTGCTGGCGCTGTCGCCGCTCGTCGAGGCAGGTCTGCTGCTCCCGAACGCCGACGTCATCGTCGACGCGAAGTCGGGCGTGTCGGGCGCCGGCAAGACGCCGTCCGAGCGGACGCACTTCTCCGAGATCCACGGCAGCATGGCGGCGTACGGCGTCTTCAGCCACCGCCACGGCGCCGAGATCGAGCAGGGTGCGGGCCGGCCGGTCACGTTCACGCCGCACTTGATCCCGCTCGATCGAGGCCTCCTCGCGACCATCTACGTCCGCGTCGCACCCGGCGCCACCGAGGAAGCGATTGGCGATGTGCTCGAGCAGGCGTACGCGGGCGCCACGTTCGTGCGCCTCGTCGGCTCGGCGCTGCCGGAGATCAAGCACGTCGCGCACACCAACTTCTGCGACATCGGCTGGCGCGTCGATCCATCCGGCCGCGTGATCCTGGTGTCGGTCATCGACAACCTGCTGAAGGGCGCGTCGGGCCAGGCACTGCAGAACATGAATGTGATGCTGGGGCTGGATGAGCGGACGGCTCTCCTGTGACGAAACGATTCACCACGGCAGACACGGTGCACACGGAGGTCAAGTCTTTTCTGTACCGGATTGATCCTCTGTGTCCTCCGTGTCCCCCGTGGTGGAGAGCTTTGTCGTGCAGAGCTTCGTGGTGGTCGTGACGAACCGCCCACTCGTCCTGAAATTCGGCGGCGAGCTGATCGAGGATCGCGCGCACCTGGCCACGGTCGTCGCGGCGCTCGCGACGATCACTGCCGGCGGCACGCCCGTCGTGGTCGTCCATGGCGGCGGCAAGGAGATCGACGCGGCGCTGAAAAGCGCCGGGCTCGAGACACGTCAGATCGAAGGCCTGCGGATCACCGACGAAGCCACGTTGGACGTCGTCGTATCCGTGCTGGCCGGTGCGGTGAACACACGGTTCGCGGCGGCGCTGAACACGGCAGGCGTCGCAGCGGTCGGGCTGACGGGCGCGGATGCGGCGTGCGGCCTGTCGGTCGCCGCCCCGCCTCACCACACGGTGGACGGACGCGTCGTCGATCTGGGATGCGTGGGCGTTCCGGACGACAACGCGGATATGCGCGTGCTGCATACGCTGACTGCCGATCGCTTCGTGCCGGTCATCGCGTGCATCGGCCTCGGGCGCGACGGGCGGCTGTTCAACGTGAACGCCGACACGTTCGCGGGACATCTGGCGGCGCGGCTCGGCGCGCGGCGCCTCGTAATCGCCGGCACGACGCCGGGCGTGCTGGACGGCGCCGGTGCGACGCTGCCGGTGCTCGGCGCCGACGCGGTCGCGACGCTCGTGAGCGACGGCACGGCGACCGCCGGGATGATCGCCAAGCTGCGCGCGTGCGAACACGCGCTCGCCGGCGGCGTGGACGATGTGGTGATTGTGGATGGACGGGATCGGATGGCTCTCGAAGGCGCGGCGACGAGCGACGTGCCGGCGGCCGCGACGCGGCTCGTCAGACATATAGCGAGGATGGTAACGGCATGACGACCGAGGTGATGGACGAGGTTGTGGCGCGTGAGGCGCGCCATGTGCTGCAAACGTATCGACGTCTGCCGGTCACGTTCGTGCGTGGCGAAGGCGTGCGTCTCTACGACGCCGAGGGCCGCGAGTACTACGACCTGCTCTCGGGCATCGGCGTCGCGTCACTCGGCCACGCGCATCGCGGTCTCGCGCGCGCCGTCTCCGAGCAGGCCGAGACGTTGATCCACACGTCGAACCTGTTCTATCACCCGCTACAGGGTCAGCTCGCCGAGCGTCTCGCGAACCTGTCGGGCCTGCCGCGCGCCTTCTTCTGCAACAGCGGCACGGAAGCCGTCGAAGCGTGCCTGAAATTCGCGCGCCGCTACTGGTATACGAAGGGCGCGCCGCGGCAGGAGTTCATCGCGCTCGACGAGTCGTTCCACGGCCGCACGTTCGGATCGCTGTCGGTCACGTCGGACGCGCATTACCGCGAGCCGTTCGAACCGCTGCTTCAGTCGGTGACATTCGTCCGCACCAACGACGTCGCCTCGCTCAAAGCCGCGGTGTCCACGTCGACGGCCGCCATCATCGCCGAGCCCGTGCTGGGGGAAGGCGGCATCCGTCCACTGACGCCGGCGTTCGCAGCCGCCATCACCGAGGTCTGCTCGAAGACCGGCGCGCTGTTCATTGCCGACGAAGTGCAGAGCGGCGTCGGCCGCACGGGCTATCCGTTCTACTTCAAGGCGCTCGGCCTGCATCCGCATCTCGTGGCGGTCGGCAAGGCGCTCGGCAGCGGCGTGCCGATCGGCGCGGCGCTCGTCAGCCAGGACGTCGCCGACACGATCACGTTCGGCGATCACGGCACGACGTACGGCGGCAACCTGCTCGCGTGCCGCGCGGCGCTGTGCGTGCTCGACGAACTGGTCGGCGGCGGTCTGCTCGCGCAAATCGGTCGCGTCGGTCAGCACTTCGAAGGCCGGCTGCGCGCGATCGCCGCGAAGCATTCAATCGTTAAAGAAATACGCGGCAAGGGACTGATGTGGGGCCTCGAACTCTCGTGCGACGCCGGCCCCGTCGTCCCCGCCGCGCTCGAACGCGGTGTCGTCGTCAACCGGACGGCGGAGACGGTCGTGCGGCTGCTGCCGCCGCTCGTCATCACGGAGACCGAAGTCGACGAAGCCCTCGGTCGTCTCGATGCGGCGCTGGGCGCCGTGGGAGCTGGCGCATGAAAAAATCGACCCGAGGCCGGATCACGCTGCGGACTGCCGGTGCGTCCGATGCAAACAAACTGCACGCGCTGATTCAGGCGAACCTCGAGGAAGGCCACCTCCTGCCGCGCACGCTGAGTGAGCTGACGGTGCGCGCGGAGCGTTTCGTCGTCGCCGTGAAGGCGCGCAAGATCATCGGCTGCGCGGAACTGGCGCCGTTGAGCCCGCACGTCGCGGAAGTGCGATCGCTCGCCGTCGACGCATCGGCGCGCGGCAGCCGCGTCGGCGTGGCGATTGTGGATGAACTGCGGCGGCGCGCGCGCCGCGAGGGCTACGAGAAGCTGTGCGCGTTCACGCACGCGCCCGCGTATTTCATCCACATGGGCTTCTCGATCGTGCCGCATCTCTGGCTGACCGAGAAAGTGTTCACCGACTGCGTGAAGTGCCCGCAGTTCCGGCAGTGTGGCCAGTACGCGATGATCGTTCCGCTCGACGTGGCGTTTGACGCCGAGCGCGGCTACGGGCTCCCGGCGGCATCTGCCGCGCCGCTCTCGTAGATGGCCGCCAACATGTCGGCCATTCCAGGCGGCGTCGCAACCGCGCGCGGTTTTCGCGTGGCCGGCATCAGCGCCGGCATCAAAGCTAACGGCAATCCCGACCTCATGCTGCTGGTGTCCGACACGCCGTCACAGGCCGCTGCCGTCTTCACGACCAACAAGGTGCTGGCCGCGCCGGTCCTCGTCTCGCAGGCGCATCTGCAGCGCTCCGGCGGCGCCGTGCGCGCCATCATCGTCAACAGCGGCTGCGCGAACGCGTGCACCGGTGATCAGGGGATGCAGGACGCGCGCGAGATGACGGCGGAAACGGCGCGCCTGGTCGGCTGCCCTGTGGAGCAGGTGCTGGTCTCGTCCACCGGCGTGATCGGCGTGGCGCTGCCGATGACGAAGGTCCGCGCCGGGTTGCCGATCGCATTCGGCGCGCTCGCCGCTGATCAGGGTCCGCTGGCCGCGCGGGCGATCATGACGACGGATCCGTTTCCGAAGGAAGCCGCGCGGCGGATCCGCATCGGCGATCAGGATGTCACGATCGGCGGCATGGCCAAAGGCTCCGGCATGATCGAGCCGATGATGGCCACGATGCTGGGGTTCGTGA
>JAYVMG010000125.1:0-12510 GCA_043759095.1 Acidobacteriota bacterium
ACGCGCATTTGCGCGGCGGGGAGGGCGATCAGCGCGGAGATGCAAAGAAGGGACGAGAGAATGAGGCGCTTCATGGAAAACGATCCTATCAGGCCACTCTCTTAGAAGCGCACTTTGAAACCCAACTGGAACTTGCGCTGTTCGTAGCCCGACGGGTTCACGAACAGGTACGGGTCGGTCGGAATCGGCGTCGTCGGATTGCCGAGCGAATCGACCACCGTCGTGGTGTTGATACCGGACAGCTGCTCCGTGTTGAACACGTTCTTCAGCTCCGCAATGATCTCCGCGCGGGTTGACCCGTGCAGCGGAATCCAGCGCGTGTAGCGAAGGTCGACGTTCTTGCGGGCCGGCAGATAGAGCGAGCCGCGCGACACGCCGATCGGCCGGTCGCTGCTGATCCCATCGCCGTTGAGGTCGCCGACCGCCGAAATGTTCAGCGGCAGGCCGCTGTTCACCTGAATCAGGATGCCAATCTCGTTGCCGTTGAGCAGCTGGCGAACGATCGCGTTCGACGCATGGCTCTCCGACGTGTAGACGACGTTCCCGTTAAGGCTGTGACGGATGTCGAGCGGGTTCGGGCCGAGGTCGCGATCGAGGTTGGTCGGGTCGGAGCGGCCCGATTCAGACTGAACCGTCAACTGGGTCAGCAGCGGCGTGTTGTCCAGCCCCTTGCCGAGCGAGTACTGCACGTTCATCGAGAGCCCCTTGGAGAGGCGCTTGTTGAGCGCCACGGTCGTCGACTTGAAGGTCGACTCGCCGAGCGACTGCACTTCCTGAATCAGGTTGAAGCGCGGATCGAGGCGCGTCGCCGCGCTGGCCGTCGTGTTGAAGATCGGCCGGCCGTCGGCGAGCGTGCCGATCGGATTGATCGGGTTGATGTTGGTCACGACGGGCAGGTCGGAGCCCTTCGCGTACATCCCGCTGATCGACACCGTGAAGTCGCGCGCGAACGCGCGCTCGACCTGCAGGCTGGTCTGCAACGTGTGGGCGACCACAAAGTTCGGATCGACGGCCCACGGTGACTGCAGGGCGAGCGTGCCGGACGAGACGCCGCTCGGGAACGCCGGCGCGCCGGCCGACGTGCCGTTGAACGAGTAGACCGGCGCTTTCGGCGACCCGGACAACTGCAGCGCCTGTTCGTACCCGCCGAGGAGCGCCTGGTCGTACATCAGCCCGGCGCTCGCGCGCAGGACCGTCACTGGATCGATCGACCAGGCCACGCCGACGCGCGGTCCGAAGTTGTTCTTGTCGATGTTGAAGCTCTGCGTCGACGCGAGAGGCGCATTCGCGAGCCCGTCCGGGTACTTATAGAGATCGTACCGAACGCCATAGAGGACCTTCACAGACGGCGCAATCTGCCAGTCGTCCTGCACGAACGTGCTGAAGATACTCGTGCTCATGTTGAACGACAGGTCGCCGGTGATCTGCGACATCGCCGTGTAGCCGCGCGGCACGGTGCCGGCCTTCGCCGCCAGGTAGGCTGCCGTCGTCGGGAAGGTGTAGGAAAACTGCGGCGCAGCAATCCGCTCGTCGTACACGTTCTGTATGTCGAAGCCGAACTTGTAGCTGTGCGCTGCGCGGATGTAGGTGAAGTTGTCGATCACCTGCGTGATGTTCTGCTTGAAGTCGAATCCGGCGTTGCCCTGCCCGGTGCCGCCGAGCGGTGCACCGAACGAGATCGCCGGGCTGGAAATCGCCACAGCGGGACCCGTGCCGGAATCGGCGTTGGCGACCGACTGCTGATGCCGGTGCGCGTACTGGAAGCGGAGCTCGTTCAGCTTGTTCGAACCCAGGGACGAAACGAGCTGGGCCGCCGACGAGTCCATCGCGTCGAGGAAGTCCGTGGCGCGCTCGAGCGTCGCCGTGCCGCCACCGCTGTTGTACGGCGCGTTGTTGTGGAAGCGAATCCAGCGCGCGGTCAACCGGTTGTTGCCGTTGATCTGGTAGTCCGCCTTGGCGATCGCGAACTGGGCAGTCTGGACGTTGGGTGCGGCGTCCGGCTGCGCCTTGAGGCCCACCTGCGAGACGAGCGCCGGCGTGACGGTGATCAGGCTGCCCGACGACAGGTCGCGGCGCGTCTGCTCCCAGCCGCCGTAGAAAAACAGTTTGTTCTTGACCAGCGGTCCGCCCATGTCTGCGGTGCCGGTGTCGACTTTCGTCGCCGGCAGAACGGCGTCAGCCGCGCGCGCCGGACAGTTGACGGCGGCCGTCGTGCTGCCGCAACCGAAGAAAAACGGAAACGCGCTGAAGGCGTTTCGGCGGAACAGGTAGCTCGCTTCACCCTTGTACTTGTTCGTGCCCGACGGCGTCACCGCGTTGTACACCATCCCCATCGTCTGCCCGAACTCGGGCGCGAAACCGCTGGTGACGACCTTCACTTCCTGAATCATGACCTCCGACATCGGGAGCAGACGCAGGCCGGCGCGATCCTTTTCCGTGTTCGTGTTGCCGTCAATCTGGTAGTTGATGCGCATCGCCGCGCCGTTGGCCGCAAGGCGCGGCACACCGAACTCGACGTTCTCGATGCCGGTGACCCCGGGCTGCACGAGTGCGAAGTTGTACGGATTGCGCGCAACGAGCGGCAGGTTGTGCACCTCGAGGTCGCTCATCGTGTGACCGAGATCGATGCGCGCGATGTCGAGTGTGGGCAAATCAGATCCACTGACCGTGATCGTCTCGCTCATCGCTCCGACGGTGAGCGTCGCGTTGATGACCGCCGTCTGACCGACCGACAGCTGGATGCCGCTGCCCTCGAACTTCTTGAATCCCTGCAGCTCCGCGAGAACGCTGTACTTGCCGAGCGTCAGCAGAGGAGCGCGATACAGACCCTTTTCGTTGGTGACGACCGTGCGCGACGCGCCGGTGTCGAGGTTGGTGATCGTGACGGTGACACCGGGCAGGACGCCGCCCGAGCTATCCGAGACCGTACCCTCAATGGCGCCGTTGGCGCCCTGCGACTGTGCGAACGCCGGTGCGGTCAGCGACAGCGACAGCAGTGCCGAAAGAATAAGTTTGAACATGCCCGCGAGTATACAAAGAATTTACGCGCGCGGAGCGCCGCCGGCTGCTGAATCAGCGATGAAACTCGAAGATGCTGTCGGCAGGATCCATTTCGCCGAAGTGCTGGCGGACCAGGATCTTGCTCGCCAGATAGGCGCCGGTCACACCCTGACTGGCGTCGCCGAACGCGAACAGATGGTGCGGGTAGTTCCGGTGCGGACCGATGCAGGGTAGACCGTTTGCCGTACGGGCATAATCCGACGCCCATCCGAACGCCGGCTGCACGCCGGAGATATCCGGATACAACGTCGAAAGCTCGTACATCAACTGGCCGGTCCGCTGGACGATCACGTTGTCCCGCACGCGAACCGGCGGCGCGTCGGCGTCGGCGCCAGCCACGAGCACACGGCCGTCAGCGGTCCATCGCACCACATGCGGAGGGACGGCAGTGTCGCGCAGCACGGACGTCCGCGTCCCCATCTGCTGGCGAATCTTCGCCGGCACGGGTTCGGTGAGCGCGAAGTAGGCGGTGCGGAACCAGAAGTGGCGGACGAGCGCCTTGAAGAGCGGCGTCGGCATGCCGGTCGCCACGATCACACGATTGGTGCGAATGCGGCCGTTGGCCGTGATCACCTCCGCCGACTTTCGATTGAACGTGACCTTGGTCACCGGTGTGCGCTCGAAGATCACGGCGCCCCGATTCGCGGCCGACACGGCGAGGCCCAGGCATGCGCGGTACGGATCGAGCGTCGCTCCGTCCTTCGATCGCAGCGCTGCCGGTGCTGGCAGCGCCACGTCCGCCACGATCGCGCGCGCGTTCAGCAGCGTCGCGTCGAGTCCGGCCGTGCGTCGCGCGTTCTGCTCGGCTTTGAGCCGCGCAACCTGGTCCGGCGTCACCGCCACCGTCACGGCCGGGCGCGCCTCGATGAAACATTTCACGTCGAGCCGACGCATCAGCGCGGCGAAATCCAGCGCCGCCCGGCGCCAGTTCTCGAACACGCGCTTGGCGCTCCGGCCGCCGATCAACTGCTCGAGATCCGCGTAGCCGATCCCCGGATCCTCATTGATCCACCCAGATGATGACCCGCTGGAGCCGCGGCCGATCTGCGCCGCTTCGAGCAGTGTGACCTTGGCGCCGGCTGCCGCCAACGCATAAGCTGTCGCGCAACCGGTGAGCCCGCCGCCGATGATCACGATGTCGGTCGCCGCCGCGCCGCGCTGCCGCGGAAACGCTGGCGCCCGCGCGGCGGGAAACTGATGGACCCACGGAGAATGGTAGTTGGTCATTGGTCGTTCGTCGTCGCATATTCTAGTGGATTAATCCAGGAGTCGCCCAGCCATGAACATCTCGATCCTGCTGTGATCAATCCCGACGCTGTTCGCGCGACAAAAGCGCCTTCTTCCGATTGACACCCCAGCGATAGCCGCCCTGTCCGCCGGCAGCCGGCGCCACGCGATGACACGGAATCGCCAGCGCCACGGGGTTGGTCGCACACGCGCGCGCCACGGCGCGGACCGCTTTCGGCCGGCCAATCGACGAAGCGACCTCCGAATACGTGCGCGTCTCGCCGTACGGAATCGACGCCAGCGCCTGCCAGACCTGCCACTGAAACGCGGTCGCCTGGACATCGAGCGGCAGATCGAGCCGCGGCAGACGCCCGGCGAGATGCGCGAGAATCGCTCGCGTCCACTGTTTGATCGCGCCGGTGTCCGGCGCGATCGCCGCCGCCGGAAACTCGAGCGACAGCGCCCGCACCAACTCGCTGTCCGTTGATCCCATTGACACCGCGCAGACGCCGCGCGGCGTCGCCGCCACGAGCAGGCGTCCCAGCGACGCGTTCGATGTATCAACAATCGCGTAGCCGATCGTCATGCCCGCGCCGCCTCGCCGGTACACCGACGGCGCCATCCCCAACTTCGGCACAGCGCGTTCATAGAAACGGCTGCTCGATCCGTAACCCGCCTCCAGCATGGCGCCCGTGATGTCGCTCGCCTGGCGGAGCGTCCCCTTTACTTTCCGCAGGCGGATCGCGTCGGCGTACTCGCGGGGCGACACGCCAACGAGCCGCTTGAAATTGCGCTGCAGGTGATACGGACTGCCGCCCAGACGAGCCGCCAGTGTTGCCAGCGCAGGATGACCCTCGACGTTGGAGAGATACACACACGCCCGTCGGATCTTTTCGATCCACGGATCAGGCGCCGCCGCGGCCGCATCCGGGTGGCAGCGCTTGCACGCGCGAAAGCCGGCCTCGCGCGCGCCAGCGGGTGTCTCGAAAAAGGTGACGCGATCGCGTCGCGGGCGGCGGCTGGGACACGACGGCCGACAATAGATGCCGGTCGAGCGGACAGCGTAGACGAACAACCCGTCGGCGCTGCGATCGTGCCCGAGCACGGCGTCCCACCGAGCGGTGTCGTTCCCGTGTGCGTGTTCGGCGATGGCCATGATGTTCATGCGGCAAGTATCGCGCGCGCGCCGGAACGCCGATATCCGCCGCTTGCGCTCGAATTGTACGTCCACGACGATAATTGATTCTTCTGTCTGCGGGTTTCGCGAGTTCTGCGTTGTACGTCGTGGTACGATCCCCGGCCATGCGGATCGCGATCGTCGGGAGCGGCGGCGTCGGCGGATACTTCGGCGGACGCCTGGCTGCGGCGGGCGCTGACGTCACGTTTCTTGCGCGGGGCGCACATCTCGACGCGATGCGCACGCGCGGGCTTCGCATCACCAGCCCGAAGGGCGACCTGCACCTTCCGCGCGTCAAAGCGGAAAACGATCCAGCGGCCGTCGGTCCGGTCGACGTCGTGTTTTTCGCTGTCAAGCTGTACGACACGGACGCCGCGCTCGCACTGCTCCCGCCGCTCATCGGTCCACAGACGGTTGTGATCGGATTTCAGAACGGCGTGGAAACGATCGGCATGCTGACCCGCGCCGTCGGCGCGTCACATACCGCGGGCGGTGTGTCGTACGTGTCGGCCGTGATCGCCGAACCAGGCGTCATCAAGCACACCGCGATGGATCACTTGATCTTCGGTGAGCAGGACGGTTCGCGCTCGCCGCGGCTCGAAGCGCTGATCGAGGCATGCCGCCCCGCGGGATTTCAGTCGACGCTCAGCACCGACATCACCGTGGAGATCTGGACGAAGTTCGTCCGCCTCTCCGTCTTCAGCGGCATGACCGCCGTCACCCGCGGCCCCATCGGCGTCATCGTGAACGATCCGGAACTGCTCGAGATGCTGAAGGCTGCGGTGCGCGAGACGCTGGCGGTCGCGCACGCGAAAGGCGTGATGGTCGCGAGCAGCATCGACGAGGACGTGGCGACAGCGTATAAGGCCCTGCCGCCGCAGGCGAAGGCATCAATGCTCGAAGATCTCGAGCGCGGGCGGCGGATCGAACTGCCGTGGCTGAGCGGCGCGGTCGTCAGACTCGGGCGCGAGGCCGGCGTCCCGACGCCCACGCACAGCTTCATCAACGCGGTCCTGAAGCCACACGTGAGCGGCAGGGGCTAGGGGCTACAGCGTGCGGCGCAGGGCTTTAGCCTTGCGTTGTGACTGAGCGACTGCCACGGCCTTCTTCGCCCACGCGATCAGCTCGTCACTGTCCTCGAGCACGTCGGCGGGCACGCTGTAGTACTGCATCGCGCCGCCGCCGGGGGGCCGATCAGGATACGGACGGAACGGCTGCGCGCCAGCCTTCTCCATCGCACCGCAGGTGGCATCGTCCGCCTTGAGGTACAGCACGTCGCGCGACAGCAACGCGAAAAACAGATCGCCTGCGTAGAGCCCGACACCGCCGAACATCCGCTTCGACGTGATCGGGCCGACGGAATCGAGTTGTTCCAGGATGAACGCGAGGAAGCTGTCGGAGACTGGCAATGGGAAGAAGGCAGGGCCTGAAAAAGGCCCTGCCCTACATTGGCAAGGCGGAGCCTGAAAGGCCCCGCCCTACATTATCTCGCGGACACGGGCGCGGCCGTATTCGGCGGCGTCTTCATCGACGCCATGACCTTCGCGATCACCTCGTTCAGTTGTTTGTCGCCGCGAATCCAGCGGAACACCCCGACGATGTCGTTGTCCCAGTCGATGTAGATGATGTTGGACCCGTTGCCGACGAAGCGCACCGCCGTCTCCGGCGCGGCCGGCAGCGGCTTGCGATCGGTGTTCAGGTACCAGTTCGCGTAGCCGTAGGTCTTGTTGTCCGACCCTGGCGTGCGCGCCATCTGGATCCACTTCTCGGACACGATCCGCTTGTCCTTCCACGAACCGTTGCGCAGGAACAGGTAGCCGAAGCGTCCCATGTCGTACGAGTTCATGAACATGCCGCCGCCCCAATGGCCGCCGCCGCTCACCGACTGGATCTTCTTGCCGTCAACCTCGACCCACGAGTTCTCGTAGCCGTACCACCGCCACGTGGATGAAGCGCCGATCGGCTCCATCACTTCCTCGCGCAGCACTTCCGGCAGCGGCCGGCGCCACACCTGCAGAGCGGCGAGCGCCATCACATTCACGCGCACGTCGTTGTATTTGAAGTGCGATCCCGGCTCGTAGAGCTTGCGGTTCGCCCAGTCGTCCGGCTTCTCGCCGACGGGACGATCGGCCCAGTCCGGTTTGCCCCACAACGTTCCCTGCCAGTCGCTGGTCTGCCGCAGCAGGTGATCCCACTTGATGTTCTGATTGTGCGGTGCATCGAACAGATCGACATGCGGCGGCATGTAGTCGCGCGCGAAGTCGTTCACGTCCTTGATCAACCCGCGTTGCCACGCCAGCCCCACCACCGTCGTCAGAAACGTCTTCGTGACGCTGTTGACGATGTCGGCGCGTTTCGGGTCGCCCCATTCGGCGACGACGTAACCGTGGCGCGTGATGATGCCGCTGGCCGGCCCGCGATCCTTCACCGGACCGACGAGCGTGTCGAACGGTTCCTTGCCGAAGCTGTTCTTGAGAAACAGCGTCATGTCGTGGGTGCCGGGCGTGTCGGCGGCAATCGCGAGTTGCACCGCCTCGTTGACGAGCGCCGAGTTCATGCCAACATCTTCTGGCGTTTTGTGCTGCCAGTCGAGTCGTTCGGGGAAATAGGGCGCTGCCGCTGGCGCCGCGGGCCGTTGGGCCGGCGCCGGCCGCTGGCCGGTCTGCGCAAGAACGGGCGCGAGGACGAGAGCAGCGAGGACGATCGGAAGTGCACGTCGCAGCATGAGTTATCTCCTTGCGAAGGCTGCAGTATAGTGCAGGGGCTGTGGCGATGCGTGCCCGCGTTTGCGCCCTCCTGTTCGCGCTGATCATCTGCACCGCACTGGTGCTCGCGGCCCCTCAGCCACCCGCACGGGTGGCGCTCGACGTCCTGCTCGATCGGGCCGGCTGGTATCTGGACTACTTCGTCGACGAATTCGAGAACGTCGTCGCGGAGGAAACCTACACCCAGGACTCGTCGCAGATGCTGGCGAGCTTCTCGCCGATAGCCGGCGGACGCGGCGGCGCCGTGCAGCCACCGTCGCCGTCTGAGATGCTCCGGGCGCGGCATCGCGACCTGCGTTCCGACTACCTGCTCGTGAAATCGCCGGACACGCAGGCGCTGGTGCCGTTCCGCGACGTCATCCAAGTGGACGGCGTCATCGTGCGCGATCGCGAAGCGCGGCTGGCGCGGTTGTTCCTCACCGCGAACAGCGACGCGATGATTCAGGCCGAGCACATCCGCGAAGAGGGCGCGCGCTACAACCTGGGGAACATGCGCAGCACGCTCGGCAACCCCGTGCTCGCGCTCGGCGTTCTGCAGCAGACGTATCAGCCCCGCTTCCACTTCTCGCTCGGCAGGGACGACAAGAGCCTGGGACCCGGCGTGGCCGTGGTCGACTACAGAGAGACGCAGTCGCCGGCGATGATCCGCGGTGAAGCGGGCGTGGATCTGCCCGCGCACGGCCGCCTGTGGATCGACATCGCGACCGGACGCGTGCTGAAGACCGAGTTGCGGGTCGAGCAACCGACGGTCCGCGCGATCATCACGACGACGTTTCAGGTCGAGGAGAAGTCGGGAATCGCCGTGCCGCTGGAAATGCGCGAGCAGTACACGTTCCCCAACGGCAATCGCGTCAACACCGTCGCGAACTACGGCCGCTTCCGGCGGTTCGACGTCAACGCGAACGAAGATATCCGCACGCCGATCGCCACGACCACGGATCCGTGGACCGGCATGGTGTTCGTCGAACTGCCGCCGGGGCGCTTCACGATGGGCAGCGCATCGATGGAGATCGGCCGCAACGACGACGAGGTGCTGCACGACGTCGAGATCACGAAGCCGTTTCTGCTCGGTCAGAACGAGGTGACGCAGCTGGAATGGCGAACGGTGATGGGCACCGCACCGAGCCAATTCACCGGCTGCGGCCCGCGCTGCCCCGTGGAAAACGTGACGTACGCCGACGTCCAGAAGTTTCTCGAGAAGCTGAGCGCGCGTGGCGCGGCCACGCCGGCGATCCCCGCGTTCCGCTATCGCCTGCCGACCGAAGCGGAATGGGAGTACGCATGCCGCGCGCGGACCACCGGTCCGTTCTCGACCGGCGAGAACCTGACCACCGCACAGGCCAATTACAACGGACGCCAGCCGTACGGATCATTTCCCGCGGGCGATTTCCGGCAGAAGACGACACCGGCCGGCACATTCGGACTGAACCCGTGGGGCCTGGCCGACATGCACGGCAATGTGTGGGAGTGGACGTCAGACTGGTACGCGCCGTACGGGGAGACGACGTCCGGGAACATCGATCCGCACGGACTCTCGTCCGGCGAGAAGCGCGTCATCCGCGGCGGGAGCTGGTTCTTCGACGCCAACAGCGCGCGCTGCGCGCTGCGCTACACGCACGCGCCGCAGGACAAGGGGTTCAGCCTCGGGTTCCGTGTGGCGGCGGATCGTCCACGCTGATCGGCGCTGGCGCGGGCACGATGAACGCGTACTGGAACTGATCCGTCACCACACCGTTCTTGATCGCGCTGCGGCGCAAACGCGCCTCGAGCGTGTAACCCGCTTTTTCGAGCACACGGCACGACGCCGCATTCCGGGCGAACGGCAGCGCGTAGATCCGCGTCAGCGCGTGCGTGACGATCGCGTAATCGGTCACCGCCATCAGCGCCTCTGTCGCGATCCCGCGTCCCCAGAACGGCTCGGCCAGCCAGTAACCGATCTCCGCAGACACCCGCTCCACATCGTGACGGAGCACGAAACCGACACTGCCGACCGCCTCGCCGCCGACCGCGATCGCGAACGTCGTTTCTGGCGAGCGGTTGCGCGTCGACTTGATGAACTCGCGCGCGTCGTTGAGCGTGTAGGGATGCGGAAACGCATCGCGCAGGTTCAGCCAGATCTTACGGTTGTCGGCGTGGCGGGCGAGCGGCTCGGCGTCGGCCACTTTCCACGATCGGACCACGCACGACGTCAGGGTCAGCTGCACGGTGGCCTATTTTCGCACGCGGCGACCACACGACGATCACGCGCGAGGAGCCTTTCGCTCACGCTTGCCGCCCCACGAACGAAGCCACGCGGCCACATCCTTGTGAGCCACGCCACGGCCGTCATTCACCTCCTTGACGCCGGCCTGAATCTCGTCCAATTGCCAGCTCGCCGCCTCGACGAACGCGGCGATGGCTTCGGCCGCGAGAAATGACTTGGACCGGCGGAATCGCTTCGCCAGCGTCCCAAGCTGTTTTTTCGTTCCCGTATCGATGCGGACGGATAGCGTTGTGGTCATGTGTCTTCGCTTGTGCTCATCGTATACAACTTCAGACTCTCCTGGCTCTCGTCAGCTCGAAGCGTCGTGGCGCAGCACTTCAGTGCTGCGTGATCACACGACATATCGCTCTCCCGCCGCTGCGCTAAGGTGCGCGAAGCGGCCGGCAGCGAACGGCGTGAGATCGAATCGCGGATCGCGACCCGTGATTACGTCCGCGAGGATGCGCCCGGCGGCCGGCGAATGTTGAAAACCGTGACCGCTGAATCCGTTGATCAGATAGAGACCCTCGACACCCTCGGCGGCGCCGACGATCGGGTTGCCGTCCGGCGACATCTCGTAGAGCCCGGCCCACGCGTGAGAGATCGACGCGTCGGCCAGCGCCGGCAGCCGCGTGACGGCGACGTCGATCACCTGCGGCAGAAAATCCCACTGCACCGTCGTGTCGAAGGTCGGAGTTTCCTTTGGATCGCCCATGCCGAACAACAGGCCCGCGCCCTCGCGGTGGAAGTAGAACGTCGTCTCGAAGTCGATCACCATGATGTGGTTCGAGGGCACATGCAGGGCCACCTGCCCCGCGCCTGGGGCGGCGATGAAGATGTGGCGGCGGATCGGATCGACGGGCACATCCGCGCCGGCCATTCGGCCGATCAATCGTGCATGCGGACCGGCTGCGTTCACGACGATCCGCGTGTCAATCGTTCCGCGCGTCGTTTCAACAGCGGACACGCGACCCGACGTGACCGTGATGCCGGTCACTTCAACGTCACGCTGGACCGTCACGCCGAGTGCCTGCGCGGTTTTCGCGAACCCCATCGTGACGCCGTTGGGATCGGCGATGCCGTCGCGCTGGCAGAAGGTCGCCGCGATCACGCCGTCCGTGCTCAGGCCAGGGGCGAGCGTCGCGGCCGCGGACGCGTCGAGCCACTGCACGTCGACGCCGAGGCTACGCTGCAGGATCACGTTGCGCTGAAAGGTTTCGACGCTGGAGGACGACGAGAGAAGAAAGAGGTAGCCGTCTTGATGGAAGTCGATCGGGTGGCCGACTTCGTCCGCAAAGTGTTCGAGCAGTGCGATCGACTCGATCGACAGCTTGATGTTCGCTTCGTTCGAGAACTGATGCCGGACGCCGCCGGCATTCCGCCCGGTCGATCCCGTGCCGAGCATCTTCTCCCGCTCGAGCAGCACCACGTCGGTCATGCCGAGCTGGGCAAGGTGATAAGCGACGCTCGCGCCCATACACCCCCCGCCGACGACGACGACTTCCGCGGTCCGTTTCACCGCCCCTATATTGCCAGTTCCGTCAGCCTTCTTCCCATCGGAAGCGGCTCGCTGCAATCGTCCAGAAAGCGCCGGCGAATGCGACCAGTACCAGAATCGGCATCACCGCGCCGCTGAGGCCGATGCCGCGCCAGGTCATCGCGTCCAGCCCGTCCACCGCCCAGCGCACCGGTACGATCAGTGTGAACTGCTGCAGCCACGCCGGAAAGATGAACGTCGGCACCCACGCGCCGCCCAACATCACCATCATCAGCACCGCCAGCGTCGTCACGCCGCGTGCGGTCGCGGGAGAATTGCCGAGCGCCGCGACGAGCAGGCCGAACGTGGACGCCATCACCGCGCAGGCGACCGAGATGCCGAGGAAACCGATCACGCTCCCTTGAATGCGGACCTTGAAGACGACCATGGCAAAACCAAACGATACGAGGAGGATCATCAGCGAGATCAGCGTGCCGCTGGCCGCCTTGCCGGCGAGCAACGTCACCTTGGACACGGGCGCGCTGCGTAAGCGGCTCCAGAG
>JAYVMG010000126.1:0-1751 GCA_043759095.1 Acidobacteriota bacterium
GCGCTCGACGCGCTCGGTGAATTTTTCGCCTTTGCCAGAAAAGACTTTGATGCCGTTGTCTTCGTACGGATTGTGCGACGCGGAAATGACGACGCCCGCGTCGTAGCTGCCGGTGCGCGTCAGAAACGCGACGGCCGGCGTCGGCACGACGCCGGCGCTGGTGACGGTCGCACCTTCTCCGCATGCGCCGTGGGCCAGTTCCGCCTCGATCCAGCCACCGGACTCCCGCGTGTCACGGCCGATCAGAAACTGCGGCGACTCCGTGCCGTGGGGCAGCGCGCGCACGAGCGCGGCGCCGAGCCGCCGAACCGTCTGCGGATCGAGCGGCGGCTTCCCGGCCAGACCGCGGACGCCATCCGTGCCGAACATCCTATGGTGTGCCACTGGTAATCCGCACCTGTGCTGATTCCGGCGACACGCGCGTGACGCCCGCGTTGGGCGACGAGTCCGCGTGCACCGTCAGCGTGTATTGGCCGGGACCGAGGCCGGCCAGATCGATAAATGCCGCGACGTCGTCCGCGCCGACACCTCTGAGCCCGTCGCGGTTGCCGCGCAGCGTGAGGTCGACGGCGGACGGCACCGCTTCCGCGTGGAGATTCGGTCCAAGGTTGCGCAGATGCACCGGCTGATTGCGAAGCGTCCGCTCGAGCGGCGCCGGCACAATCTGCACCGTGACGGTCGCCGAGCGCGCCGTCTTCAAACGCAGCGACGGATCGAGCAGACCCAGGATCACCGTTTCCTTGACCTGAGCCTTCGCGCCCGCTACCGACACCGGCTCGGTCAGCACCTCCGTCGCGCGCTTGACGGCGCTCTCCGGTCCGATGATCTCCGCAACCCGTGGCTCCGCCGACAGCGAACCGACGACGTAGCCCGGCGCCGGGCGGCCATCGATCGCCGGCACGATTGGCACCTCACGCGACGCTGACGCTTCGAAGCTCATCGCCACCGCGGACGGCATCACCTGCACGATCTCCACGCCGAACGGCACACGCACCTGATCGGGCGTCAGCGGAAACAGGCGGTGCCCCGACTGCGCGGTGTGCAGATCCAGCACCGCGACGACGTCGCCGGCGCCGACACGGCTGAGCGTGCCCGACGCGCCGCGCACGCGAACGTCCACCGTGGCCGGCACATCGCCGAGCAGTTCGAGGCCGGCTGGCACCTGCGTCAACTCGAGAGGCACGCGCAGGCCGCGCTCGACGGTCTCTTCGCCGGAGACGACCATCCACAGCAGCACAGCGAGGCTGACCGACAGCACCTTCAGCCAGAAGTTGCGGAACGGCCGCGTCACGATGCGCTTCGGGTGCGTCATGTGAGCGGAGCCTCGGGCCCGGGCTGTTTCTCGCGGCCGTGCAGAATCAGAGAGCGCAGTCGCGCGCGCAGGCGGTCGCTGTCCAGACCGCGTTCAATCTGTCCATCGACCACGATCGACACACTGCCCGTTTCTTCGGACACGACAATCGCCACCGAGTCGTTCTCTTCGGTGAGTCCGATCGCCGCGCGGTGGCGCGACCCGAGTTCCTTGCTCAACTTGGGATTCACCGTCAGCGGGAGGAAACACGCGGCCGACGCCACGCGATCGTCCTGCACGATCACCGCACCGTCATGCAGGGGCGACGATGGCAGAAAGATGCTCTGCAGGAGATCGTACGTGAGGATCGCGTCGAGCCGGATGCCGCCTTCGATGTAGTTGCGCAGGCCGATCTGCCGTTCGATGGCGATGATCGCGCCGATCCGCTGCGACGACAACA
>JAYVMG010000127.1:0-4721 GCA_043759095.1 Acidobacteriota bacterium
GCTCGGCGACCTCGTCGGCTACGGCGGCGACCCGAACGCCGTGGTCGAACGCGTGCAGGCGCTCACGCCAACGGCGATTGTGCGCGGCAACCACGACAAAGTGGCGTGCGGGCTGGAACAGGCCGAGGGGTTCAATGCCGTTGCGAAGAGCGCCGCGAAGTGGACGCTCGAAATCCTGACGCCGGCACACCGCGAGTGGCTCGCCGCGCTGCCGGAAGGACCGATTGACGTCGACGATGTCATTCAGATCTGCCACGGATCGCCGTTCGATGAGGACGCCTACATCTTCGACGAGCTCGACGCCGTCCGCGCGCTGAAAGTGGCGAACCGGCCGCTGTGCCTCTTCGGCCACACGCACTATCCCGTCACGTTCGAGTTGTCCGCGGATTCCTTCGACAGCGTCGGCTCCGCCGCGGCGCCGGAGATGCGTGTGCAGATGAAACCGGGCTGTAAATATCTGATCAACCCGGGCTCAGTGGGCCAGCCCCGCGACGGCGATCCCCGCGCGGCGTACGCGATCGTCGATACGACGGAGCACCGCGTGGAGTTGTACCGGATTCGCTACGCCGTCAAGGACGCGCAGATGAAGGTCGTGAAGGCGGGGCTGCCAGAGGTGCTGGCGCAACGGCTGGCGGTAGGGAGATAAAGCTAAAAGCTCAAACCGAAAACCGAAAAGCCTTGGATTTGAGTTTTTGGGTTTTAGCTTTTGGCTTTCTGTGCGCGTTCCTCCCGCCGCTTCAGCTCCATCGCAAAAGCATCGCGCGCCGCGCGCGATCCGAGCACCCAGCCGATCATCACGCCGATCAGTACGACCGACGGGATGAAGATGAAGTGTCCCGCTGTCATTGCTGCGACGTTTTCTGCGCCAGCGCGCGCATGTCTGCTTCCACTTTGTTCAGCCGCCGCCAGATAGAAAACAGGTACACCATCACCGCGATCCAGACAAACGCGTAGGCGGTGATCAGGAGTGGCGCGGCCGGCAGTTGATCGGCCAGCGGGACGGAGTCCACGGGGACGAACCCACCCTGCCCTACGGCCGCTTGCACCGCGAACGCCGGCGACGCACACAGGATCAGCGAGGTCAACGCAATCAGCAGACGTCGGAGATGCATATCAGTCCTCCTGCGCGAGATACAACTCGTCGAGCGCCGCCTGGCGCGCGCCGAGGCTCACGCGCAGCGTCAGCAGCACAACGAGCAGCAGCATGAACGCCGCCACGCAAAACCAGAATGGGCCGGCCATCGCCGCCGACAGCGTCGGCACGACAGACGTCAGCGGATGGATCGTGCGCCAGATGTTCACGGCTTCGTAGACGAACGGCGTCACGGCAAGTCCGAAGATACCGACCGCCGCCGCGAGCTTGTCCGACCCGGGGCCGCCATACTTGCGCACCAGGATGCCCGAGATGAACGTCATCTCCAGCAACAGCGCGATCGTGAGCTTGGCATCCCATTGCCACCACACGCCCCAGCTCTTGCGTCCCCAGAGCGGGCCGGTGACGAGCCCCATCAAGCCAAACAGGACGGCGAGTTCGCCCGCCGCTTCCGCGAGACGATCGGCCTTGGGACTGTTCTTGAACAGATGGTACAGACTCGCGACACCGCAGATGCCAATCGCCGTGAACATGGCGAACCACGACGGCACGTGAAAATAGAAAATCTTCTGCACGAGGCCCATCGTCGACTCGTACGGCGCGTTCGCGACCACGAACGGCGCGGCGACGAACATCACACCAACGAGCGCGGCAAGCGGACCAAACGCTTTTTTCATCATTACTCCGTCATCAGCGGTTCGAATGTCCACAGCGCCAGCGTCAGGAACACGGTATCGAACGCGCCCAGGATCCCCAGCCACATGATCGCTGTGGCATCGTCTGGCGGCGCGCTCAGCAGCGCCGCGGTGCCGCGAACCCCCGCAATAATCACAGGAATGATGATCGGATACAACAGGATCGGCAGCAGCACGTCGCGCGACCGTGCGCGGACGAGCATCGCGGCAAACAGCGTCCCGACGGAGCAGAACCCGAGGGTCCCGCCGGCGAGCAGACCCACCAGCAACAGCGGTCGGCTGAAGAGCGCCGCCTGGAACATCAGCGCCACCATCGGCGCCAGCAGCGCCTCCGCGATCGCGAGCAGGGCGAGCATCCCGAGCAGCTTGCCCACGTAGAGCGCGGCGCGCGGCGCTGGCGCCAGCAGCAGCGCGCGCAGCGTCTCGCCGTACCGTTCACGTTCGAACGTGCGGCCGAGCGCGAGCGTGCCGGAAAAGGCGATCGCAATCCAGAGGATGCCGGCGGCCGCGTCCTCCACCGGCCGGCCCTCCTTCACGAACGCGAATGCGAAGATCAACACGCATGCGACAGCGAAAAACAGCGTCGTCGTCAATACCTCGAAGCTCTTCGCTTCGATCGCAATGTCTTTCCGCAGCACGAGCCACGCCGTGCGGAAGAACATGTCAGTGCGCCCCCACCTGCGCGCGATAACGGGCGCGAAGACCCGGTGCTGCCGGCTCGTCGGAAATCAGACGGCCGTTGCGAACCAGCGCGACACGCGTGACGAGGCCGTCGGCCAGATCCAGATCATGGGTCGCCAGCACGACGATGGCGCCGGCGGCGGCGAGGGTGCGGAGGCGATCGGCGATCAGCCCGACCGCGTGATCGTCGAGCCCCGTGAACGGCTCGTCGAAGAGCACGAGCCGTGGACGATGCAGGAGCGCGCGTTCCAACGCGAGGCGCTGCCGCATCCCGCGCGAGAATCCATTGACGGCATCGTCTGCCCGATCGGTCAGGCCCGCCGACTCCAGCGCCGCATCGACCAGACCGCGCGGATCGAGGCCGTACAACTCGGCGAAGAACACCAGGTTCTGGCGGGCGGACAATTCGGGGTACAGGTGCAGTTCGTGCGCGAGGAGACCGATGCGCGTGCGCAGCGCCGGACCGAGACGGCTGGCCAGCTGGTGACCGTAGCGCACCTCGCCTTTTGACGGCGCGGCGAGCGTAGCCAGTAGCGTGATCAGCGTCGACTTACCCGCGCCGTTCGGCCCGAGCAGACCGATGATGTCGCCGGCACGCGCGGTCAGTGACACGTTGGCGAGCGCGCGGCGTCGGCCGAAATGGCGCGAGACGTCGACGAGGTGAACGGAGTCGAAGTCGACGTCGCTCGTCACGCCGCGAGTCCTGCGCGGTCGGCAGGATCAGGGGCGAGGTCGTGGGTGTCAAGCGCGCTGTAGATCTGTTCGAGCGAGACGACGAGTTCGTCGCGCCGCATCGCGTAACGGCGATCGTCCGCGCGACCATTCCGGCGATCGTGCTCGAGGCGCGTGAGCTCGTTGAACAGTTTTTCGCGGCGTGCGACCAGGCGCTTGCGGTCAGCGGCCTGTGCCGCGGCGTCGCCAGTGGGCCGCGTCGCGAACCATACGCCGATCATCACGACAACGGCCGCCAGCGCGAGCGCCACTCTGCGTGGCGCCTGCGTGTGGTGCGGCACGCCGTTCACGGTCAGATAGATGGCCTGTCCGGCGGTCACAGGCCCCCCCGTGGCAGCGATGTACACCTCGCCGTCCGCAGGCATCTCGCGCTGCTCCTTCAGCTGCGGCGATTTCAACGTTGTCTCGCCCAGTTTCTTCACGATGACGGACAAGTGCGTGAGATTGGCCGGCAGCTTTTGCGCGATGTCGATCGACCCGTCCGTCGCCGGCAGTTCAGACGCCACCTGCACGAACGTGTGTCCGGGCGCGAAGGGTCCCTGCACAGTGACGCGGAGGCCCTTGACGCTGGCCTGGGGTGACGACCCGTCCATGATCGCGCTGCCGGTGGCGCCAGACGGCAGGTCGAAGGTGAACGGCGTGGGCGGATTCACCGGCACGTTTTCTCTGTTGTTGATGTCGAGCAGATAGAACAGTTCGACGGCTTCCTCACGTGGCTGCATGACGATGCGCGATTGATCGCCGATCTCCACGGCCCCGGTCTTCGCTGGCGCGTCCGGTGTTTTCGGCGTCGCTTTCTTGTTCGGATCGGTCGCGACGAGCATCAGCCGGATCCCGCCACGCGTTGGCGCAGGGAATTCCTGGGACTCGAGGTGTTCGCCGTCGACGTCGGCGCTGGCTTTCACTGACGCTCCGGCGGTGCCGGCGATCAGGTCCTTGAACTCCGCGCGTCCGTTCTCGTCCGTCTTGACGGTGATCACTTTCGACCCGATATGCAGATCGACAGGATGACCGGTCAGGTTGTTCGAGAGGGATCCGCGAATGAGGCGAACCGAGATCGCGCCGTTCGGCAGATCGTCCACCGGACGAGGAATCCCCGACATCTCTTTCGGATCGGGCATCGCGAAGCCGCCCTGCTGGGCCAAGAGAAGCTCGCCACCACGGAGGACACTGAGGACACAGAAGACGAGCCCAGCTAAACTCCGTGTCCCCCGTGTCCACCGCGGTGGAGCGCTTGGAACTGGTGGAGATTGTCTCGGGGTCACAGCTTCGCTCCGCAGCTCTTGCAGAACTTCGCGTCGTGATCGTTGGCGGCGTCGCAGGCTGCGCACTGACGCTCGGCTGAAGCCTTCGCGCTACGATCTGCCGTCTTCTCACCGATTCGCTTCGCGAGATCCTTTTCGATCTGCTCCCGATACCCGGCGCCGGCATCGAGCTGGCGCATCAGGCGCCCGGCGCGCGCGCGCAGGCGGGTCGACATCTCGTTCCAGTCTTCGTCGGACAGCCGCCCCATCGCGCGG
>JAYVMG010000128.1:0-12477 GCA_043759095.1 Acidobacteriota bacterium
CTTCGGACACGCCGGCGGGGCAGAGTTCGAGGGCGGTCTGCGCTTCCAGGTGAATCGCGGTCAGGGGTTGATTCAGTTCGTGCGCGAGCCCGGCCGCCATTTCACCCAGCGTTCCCACGCGCGCGATGTGGGCGAGCTGCTCGCGAAGCGCCGCGGTCTGTTCGACCGCGTTCTTGCGCTCGCGCGCCATACGTCCCGAGCGTTCGCTGACGAACGCGACCGCGAACGGGTAGGCCACCATCAGCGGGATCGACGCCACGATCACCGGCATGCTCGTGGCGAGCCGCAGCGAGGCTCCGGTCAGCACCGTGGTCGCCACGCAGGTCGTGGCCATCGCGCCGGACGTCCGGCCAAGGAAGCGCCAGCCCCAGCCAAGCTTGTCCATGCTGAGCATCGCGACGATGAGGACGCTCGGGAGCAGCGTGAACTGCATCAGCGCGACGTAGATGCCGCCCATCATGGAGTCGATGACCAGGTTCGTGCGCTCGGCGCCGTGCGGATCGGCGCTCGTGCGCGCGCGGCGCCACGCGACATGTGGCCACACGAAGCCGTGCGCGGCAAGCACCGCCCACGCGAGCGGTGAGGCGCCCCGTTCGTAGAAGACGGCGGCGATGCACAGGAATCCAAGCCCGAGACCAAACATGCGCAGGCGATACACCTGCCGCGACAGCCGAAGTTCCTGCTCACTCATAGCGTGGTAAGTGATTGATGGATCGCATGATACTGCAACCGATGCGGGCGGCGCGTGACGGCCGACGTGGAATAGGATGACGGGATGACCGCCGCCGCCGATTGGCGCACGCTGGGGATGGGGCTCGCCAGCATTGCCGGGCTCACGATGCTGTTCGGCCAGTGGACGCAGATCTCGAACGCGACCACCGTCGCCCTCGGTTTTCTGATCGTCGTGCTGCTCGTGGCGGCGACCGCACGCCTGTGGGTCGCGGTGACGGTCTCGTCCGTCGCGATGCTCGCGTTCAATTTCTTTTTCCTCCCGCCGTTCGGCACGCTGACGATCGCCGACCCCCGCAACTGGATCGCCCTGCTCGCATTTCTCGCGGTCAGCCTGGTGGCGAGCAACCTGTCCGCGGTCGCGCGCGCTCGCACACAGGAAGCGGTGGCCCGCCGCGACGAACTCGGCCGTCTGTTCGATCTCAGCCGCGACGTCCTGCTGATCACCGAGAGCCGGGAAGCCAACGCGTCTCTGGCGGCCTTCATCTCGCGTCGTTTCGATCTCGATTCCGTCGCGATCTGCGTGCCTCACGGCGCCGAATGGATCGTGTTCGAGGCGGGGCCGCAGCCGCTGACGCCGGATTCGGACGCGCTGTCTGCGGCGTTCAACGGTCTCGAGGTCACCAGCGGAGCGGTCGACGCGCTGGCGTCCGGCGCCGGGCAGCGCATGCTGACCATTGGTCCGCGCTCGGTGCGGGTGGTGCCGCTGCGGCTCGGCACGCGGGCGATTGGGTTGCTCGCCGTGGCCGGACGATCGATCGAGCCAGGCGCGTTCGACGCGCTGGCTGGCCTGGCCGCCATCGCCATCGAGCGCGCACAGTTTCTCGACGCGGGCAAGGACGCGGATCTGGCGCGTCAGGGCGAGGCGCTGAAGTCCGCGCTCCTCGCGTCGCTGGGCCACGACCTTCGCACACCGCTGACCGCGATCCGCGTCGCGGCCGGCAACTTGCAGGCATCATGGCCGGACGAAGAGCAGCGCCGCGAGCAAAGCGATGTGATCCTGACGGAGGTCGATCGGCTGACGCGCCTGTTTCAGAACATCCTGGAGATGGCGCGCATTGACGCCGGCGCCGTCACGCAGGACGCACGCTGGGTTGCCGCCTCGGAGATTATCGAGGCCGCGCGCGCCAGCGTCGAGCCCGCGCTGCGTGGACGCGCGGTGACGGTGTCCATGGACTCCGAGCGGCTGGTACGACTCGATCCGCGGCTGACGTCGGCGGCCCTGTCGCACCTGCTCGAGAACGCCGCGCAGTATTCGCCTGCGGGATCGTCGATCGACGTCAGCGGCAGCGTCGCCGCCGACGGGCTGACAATCGCTGTGCGCGATCACGGTCCCGGAATCCCCGCGCCGGACCTGCCGCGCGTGTTCGATCGCTTCTATCGTGGCGCGAACGCCGGACACCGCCGCTCGGGGACGGGCATGGGGCTGGCGATCGCGAAAGGCATGCTGGCCGTTGAACGCGGACGGCTCTCGGCGGAGAATTGCGCGGATGGCGGAGCGCGCTTCACACTGAGCGTACCGGCGGAGGCGAAGTGACTCGCAAGGATCGCATTCTGCTCGTGGACGATGAGGTGTCGATTCAGCGCGCGGTCGCGCCGCTGTTGCGTTCGCGCGGCTACGAGGTGGACGTCGTCGGCACCGGCGCTGAGGCGGTCAGCGCCGTCGCCGACCAGGCGCCGGACCTCATCGTGCTGGACCTCGGCTTGCCGGACCTTGAGGGCGCCGAAGTCTGCCGGCGGATTCGCAAGCAGTCGAAGGTCCCGATCATCATTCTGTCGGCACGCAGCGGGGAAGCCGAGAAGGTGGCCGCGCTCGACATCGGCGCCGACGACTACATGACCAAGCCGTTCGGGTCCGACGAACTGCTCGCGCGCATCCGCGTCGCGCTGCGGCGGGTGGCCGATGCGCAGGAACCCGAAGTCGAGCGGGTGCAGGTGGGCGATCTCACGATCGACTACAACCGCCGGCGCGTCGTGCGCGGCGAGGACGACATCCGCCTGACGCCGAAGGAATTCGAACTACTTGCGCTTCTCGCGCACAACACCGACCGCGTGCTCACGCATCGGACGATTCTGAAGACGATCTGGGGCGCCAACGCCGTCGAACAGCCGGAGCACTTGTGGGTGCTGATGGCGCAACTGCGGAAGAAACTCGAGCGCGATCCCGGGAACCCGCGATACCTGCTCAGCGAACCGTGGGTGGGCTATCGGCTGGTCAGCAGCCCGGCGGAGTAGCCGTGCGCGTCGGCTGAGGCCTTTTTAGGTATTTTTTAGGCGTTTTCAGGTCCGCCTTCATTAAGCTGGAATGATTGCCTTCCCAATCGACTGACGACACCCAGCCCGCCGGACCGAGACGCACGACCCGTGTCGTCGTCGCGACCTCGGTCATGCTCTCCTTCATTTCCTTCTGGCGCGCGGCCGCGATCGTCCTGAACGATCTTGGCTCGTCGGCGTACTACGTCGGCGGCATTGCCGAGGAGGCCGTGGGCCGGGCGTCCCCGTGGTTCGTGCTCGGTGTGATGCTGTTCTCGTACGCCGTCCGCGCGGTCTACGTCGAGTCGTGCGCGATGTTCACCCGCGGCGGCGTCTACCGCGTCGTGAAAGAGGCGATGGGCGGGACGCTGGCGAAGCTCTCGGTGTCCGCGCTGATGTTCGACTACATCCTCACCGGGCCGATCTCCGGCGTCTCCGCCGGTCAGTACATCGTCGGCCTCGTGGCGCAGACCACAACGTATTTCGGCCATCCGTGGAGTCCGACTGCCGACGTCATCAACCTCTACGCGGCCGGCATCGCGGCGCTGATCACGGTCTACTTCTGGTGGCGCAACACCAAAGGCATCCACGAGTCGTCTGACGATGCGCTGAAGATCATGTATGTGACGACCGTGATGGTCGTGCTGCTGATCGGCTGGGCGGGCCTGACGATTCTGAAGCACCCGGAGACGCAGCGCCTGCCACCGGCGCCTGTGGTGAGCAATCTGGTGTTCAACCAGGACGCGGTCGGTTGGATGCCGAAGCTGATGCCGACGTGGTTGCACGAGGCGCCGGGTGAAGGCGCGCCCGCCGCAGCCGAGACCGCGTCAGCGACGACGGTCGCTCCGCACTACGGGTTCATCCCGAACGCCGGTGCGCTGCTCGGCCTGATCGGCATCCTAATGGCGTTCGGCCATTCGTTCCTCGCGATGTCGGGCGAGGAGTCGCTGGCGCAGGTCAATCGGGAACTGGAGTACCCGAAGCACGCGAACCTGATGAAGGCCGGGATGGTGATCTTCATCTACTCGTTGCTGTTCACGTCGCTGGTCTCGTTCTTCGCGTACGCGCTGATCCCGGACACCGTGCGGCCGCAGTACTTCAACAACCTGATCAGCGGCATTTCGATGTACCTCGTTGGCCCGATGCCGCTCAAGCTCCTGTTTCAGGGCTTCATCGTCATCGTCGGGTTCCTGATGCTGGCGGGCGCCATCAACACGTCGATCATCGGATCGAACGGCGTGCTGAACCGCGTCTCCGAAGACGGGGTGATGACGGACTGGTTCCGCGCGCCGCACCGGAAGTACGGGACCACCTACCGGATGATCAACATGGTGGTCGTGCTGCAGCTGGTGGCGATCGTCGGCTCCCGCGGCAATACGTACACGCTGGGTGAAGCGTACGCGTTCGGCGTCATCTGGTCGTTCGCGTTCAAGGGACTGGCCATGCTCGTGCTGCGCTTCAAGGACAAGACGCATCGCGAATGGAAGGTGCCGTTCAACCTCAACGTCGGCGGGACGGAAATACCGCTCGGACTGGGCGTCATCGCGCTCATCCTGTTCTCGATCGCCGCGATCAATCTGATCACGAAGCAGGTGGCGACGGTCAGCGGCGTGGCGTTCACGCTCGTCTTCTTCATCGTGTTCGTCGTCTCGGAGCACATCAACGAACGCAAGCGCGGCGCTGACGCGCACGTCGAGATGGACCAGTTCCGCCTGCAGCCGCAAGACGTGATCTCGACCGAGACCGTCGAAGTGCGGCCGGGCAACTCGCTGTGCGTCGTGCGCGACTACAACACGCTGGATCACGTGAAGAAAGCGCTCGAGATGACTCACACCGGCAAGCGCGACCTGGTCGTGATGACCGTGCAGGTGATGAAGGGACCCGACGCCGGATACGAAGACATCAGCCACAACCAGCTGTTCACCCGGTACGAGCAGTTGTTGTTCAGCCGGGTGACGGCGGTGGCGGAAAAGGCCGGCAAGCACGTCGATCTGCTGGTCGTGCCTGGCGCGAACGTGTTCGACGCCATCGCGCAGACCGCCGCGCATCTCGACTCCGCTGATATCTGGGCCGGCCGCTCGTCGGTGATGGAGCCGGTGGAGCAGGCAAAGTTCATCGGCGAGGCGTGGGAGCGCCTGCCGAAAAAACCGAACCGGCAGGTGACCTTTCACGTCGTGGATCCCAACGGCACGCTCGCTGAGTTCAACCTGGGTGTGCACGCGCCGAAACTGGCGGATGCCGACGTCGATCTGATCCACACGCTGTGGCTCGATGCCACGCAGGAGGGCGGCGTGGATGACCTGCACCACCGGGAGATCGTCACCGTCGCGCTGGCGCGCCTCGCAGAAGAGATGCAAGGCCCCGAGCGCCTCGCGGCGCTGGAGCGGATGCGCCGCCTGCAGAGCAATCGAATCACGGATTAGCTGATATCCTCGGGGCCTCGAACGAGGCATCCATCTCCGGATTCACCGCGCCACCACGGACTCGCGTCGTGCCCGCTTCGCGTACGGCCTCTGGCTCGACGCCACAAAGGACTGTGGGCCCGCGCTGACACTTATGGAACAACAACTCTCCGGTCCGGACCGCGAGGCGGCCATCCAGCTTGTTCGGGATACGGCGCGTCCCGCGGACGAACTCGCTACGGCCATCCGTCAACGCGACTTCGGGCGCCTGCGCGACATGGTCCGCAACCGTCCGGCCAGCGACGTCGGCGCGGTCCTCACCGACTTGTCGCTCGACGATCAGGTGCTCGTCTTCCGCATCCTGCCGCGCAAGGTCGCGGCTGCGACGTTCGAATATCTGTCGGCCGACGATCAGCACGCGCTCCTGAAGGCGATGGCGTCCGAGGACGTGGCGTCGCTGCTGAACGACATGGCGCCAGACGACCGCACGATGTTCCTGGAGGAACTGCCGGCCGGGGTGACGCGGAACCTGCTCGCGCAACTGACGCCGGACGAGCGCGCGGTCGCGGTCGGCCTGCTCGGATACCCGGAGCGCTCGATCGGCCGCCTCATGACCCCGCAGTACGTGGCGGTGCGTGAGGACTGGACGATCACGCGGGTGCTCGACTACATCCGCGAGCACGGGCAGGACAGCGAAACCCTGAACGTCATTTACGTGGTCGACGATCGCGGCGTCCTGATCGACGACATCCGCATCCGCGAACTCCTGCTGGCGTCGCCTCCCGATCTGCTGCAGAGCCTGATGGATCGACGTTTCGTAGCGCTGAAGGCGGCCGACGCGCAGGAATCCGCGGTCGGCGTGTTCCGCAGCGAGGATCGCACGGCGCTGCCGGTCACCGATTCGGCCGGTGTCCTCATCGGCATCGTCACGGTGGACGATGTGCTGGACGTGGCGGAAGCGGAAGCGACGGAAGATCTGCAACGGTTCGGCGGCAGCGAAGCGCTCGACGGCCCGTACATGGAGATTGGTTTTCTGAAGATGATTCAGAAGCGCGCGGGCTGGCTGACGGCGTTGTTTCTCGGCGAGATGCTCACGGCCACGGCGATGGGCGCCTTCGAGCGCGAGATCGAAAAGGCCGTCGTGCTGGCGCTGTTCGTGCCGCTGATCATCTCGAGCGGCGGCAACTCCGGATCGCAGGCCTCGACGCTGGTCATCCGGGCGCTGGCGCTTGGCGAGGTGAAGCTGAAAGACTGGTGGCGTGTGATGCGGCGTGAGATCGGCGCAGGCCTCGCGCTCGGCGGCATCCTCGGGTCGATCGGCTTTCTCCGCATCGCCATCTGGTCAAGCTTCTCGACGATCTACGGCGCGCATTGGCTGCTGGTTGCTCTGACCGTCGCGCTGTCGCTGGTCGGGGTCGTGCTGTGGGGCACGCTGGTTGGATCACTGCTGCCGTTCATCCTGCGCCGCCTCGGTTTCGATCCGGCGGTCTCGTCCGCGCCGTTCGTGGCGACGCTGGTCGACGTGACGGGTCTCATCATTTATTTCTCGGTGGGGATCGTCATCTTGCGGGGAACGTTGTTGTGACGCGTGCGCGGGTGACGTTCAGGAGTTTCGCCGCGCCGAACGCCAGCAGCGCGGCCGACACGCTCAGAAGCGCACCGAGCTTCGCCTGATCGAGGTTCGGGCCTGCATCGAACGCGGCGGTGGCAAAGAACAGCGCCACGGTAAACCCGATCGCCGCCGTCATTCCCAGCACGGCGAGATCGCGCCACGAGAGGCCGGCCGGCCGTCGCAAACCAGCCCGCTCGGCCAGCCACGTTGCGCTGATGATGCCCACGGGTTTCCCCACCGCGAGCGCCGCCAGCACCAGCCACGTGACCGCGCCCGCGCTGCTGACTGCGACGCCGGCATTCGTCAACGCGAAGAGGAAGAGGATCGCCTCAACCGGCGTGCTCCACCAGTCTTCGAACGCGCTGAGCGTCAGCGTTCGCGGCAGCAACGGGATGATCGGCGCCAGCGCCAGCGCCGGATGCACGCCACCGACGTAGAAGCCCGCCCACGACACGGCCCCCGGGATCAGGAGATACGGCCAGAAGTTGTTGATCCCCTGCCGGCGCAACAACCACGCCAGCGCGCACGCGATGCCGACCAGTGCCGCGAAATACACAAGATGCATCTGTCCGGACGGGTACACTATCGCGATCAATGCCAGCCCGAACGCATCGTCAGCAATCGCGAGCAGCAGGAGAAACGGTACGGCTGGATGCGACGGTCCGAAGATGAGCCGCGCGATCAGATAGCTGAAAGCGATGTCCGTCGCACACGGGATCGCCCAGCCGCGGATGACGTCGGGCCGGCCGGCGGCGAACGCCAGCCCGACGAAGACGAGCGCGGGCCCCGCCATACCACCGATGGCTGCCAGAATCGGCACGGCCGCGCGGCGTAGCGAGTGCAGCGGTCCGCCTGGCGACGCAGCCTCGACGATCTCCTTCACAGCCAACCCGAAGAAAAAGACCATCGCGACGTCGTTGACGGCGAAGCGCAGGGCGATCGAGACGCGCGCGTACGACGCCGGCTCCGTGTTCGCCCACACGAGCGCGATCAGCGCGCCAGCCACCATCAGGAGCGTGTTGTCGAGCGCGAACCGGTAGGCGTGCGCGAACCGCGATCGCATCGCTCGATTCTACGGGCTTAAGCGACTTTTTAGGCTCTTTTGGCCCTGGCTTTAGGCGCCGGCCCCTATGCTCGAGAAGTGAAAGGGAGTTCGACCATGACTTCGCAGTCGGCTGTTTACATCATCGCGACGGGGATCCGCGCGCAATCGCGCGGGTCTCGTTTCGCGCACGCCGCCGCGCTGCTGACGGTACTGGCGCTTGTCGGCGCGCCTGATCTGGCGCAGGCGCAGACGGCCGTTGGCGCGGCGCAGAGCCCCGCCCCTGAGCCGTCGCCGATCGCGTGGACCTACGGCGGCTTCGCGGATGTCGGCTACCTTTACGACTTCAACGATCCGGCAAACCATCTGTTCAGAAGCCGCGGCACGGCGTTCCATGTCAATGAATGGGATCTGAACATGGCTGGCGCCTACGTCAAGAAGAAGGCGTCGGAACAATCGCGATGGGGGACTGAGCTTCTCGTTCAAGGGGGTAAGGACGAGGAGGTCTTCGGGTTTTCTGCGACGGCGCCCACTCTCGCGGGCGCCGACGTGCTCGGTCATTTCGGTCTGGCCAACGTCTCGTACATTGCGCCGGTCGGCACGGGGCTCACCCTCCAGGCTGGAATCTTCGCGAGCCTCATCGGCTACGACTCGCTCTACGCCAAGGACAACTTCAACTACACGCGGCCGTGGGGCGCCGACTTCACGCCCTATCTGATGACCGGCGTCAACGCGACCTACGCCTTCAACGACAAGGCGAGCGTGACGGTCTTCGTCGTCAACGGTTACTGGCATCTGGCCGACGCGAATCACGTCCCAAGTTCGGGCGGCCAAGTGGCCTACAAGGTCAATCCGCGCGTGACGGTGAAGGAAACGGTTCTCGCCGGACCGCACCAGGCGGACACGTCCTTCGGTCTGTGGCGCGCCATTTCGGACACCATCGTCGAGCGCCACGGCGACCACGTCACGGCGGCCGTTGAATATCAGTTCGCGACGGAGCGGGTGGACGCGCCCGGAGATTCCCGCGCCCTGTGGATGTCTGCGCAGGCGCCGATTCACTGGACGCTACGCGGCCCGTGGAGTCTGTCGGTTCGTCCCGAAGTCGCGTGGGACAGCGCCGGACGCTGGACCGGATACGAACAGACGATTGCCGCCGTCACCACGACGCTCGAATACCGGATCCCGTACCGGTGGGCGAACGCGCTTGTGCGAGTGGAGCATCGGTTCGATGACTCGCGGGGGGCCGGAGGCGGCTTCTTCAAGGGCGGCGAACTGAACTCTGGCGCCGTCGGCCTGACGCCGGCCCAGCACCTGCTCAGCCTCGGGCTGATCTTCACGTTCGATTCGCCGTCCCAGCGCTGACGGAGGGGAACCACCGATGCTTGATGTGCTGTACGTCGTGATGTCGATTCTGTTCTTCGTTCTCGCGCTGGCCTACGTCGCCGCGTGCGAGCGCCTGGAGTAGGCCATGACTCTTGACTACGTCGTTGGCCTGATCGTGACGGCCGGTTTGCTCGTGTATCTGACGTACGCGCTGCTGCGCCCGGAGAAGTTCTGACATGACTCTCAACGGCTGGCTTCAAATTGGCGTGTTCCTCGCCGCGATCCTCGCGGTCACGATGCCGCTCGGGCGGTTCATGACGCGGGTCTTCAACCGCGAGCGGACCTGGCTGGATCCCGCACTTCGTCCGATCGAGCGGCTGATCTACCGCGCGACCCTCGTAAACGAGAACCACGAGATGCGCTGGACCGAGTACGCCGGCGCCATGTTGCTGTTCAGCGTCGTCTCGATGCTGGTGCTCTATCTGATCCAGCGCGTGCAGCACCGGATGCCGTGGAATCCGCAGGCATTCGGCGCCGTCGCGCCGGACCTGGCGTTCAACACCGCCGCGTCGTTCACGACCAACACAAACTGGCAGGCGTACAGCGGCGAATCGACCATGAGCTATCTCACGCAGATGGCCGGCCTCGCGTACCACAACTTCACGTCCGCGGCGACCGGCATCGCGCTGGCGATCGCCTTCATCCGCGGCATTGCCCAGAAAGAGAAAGACAGCCTCGGAAACTTCTGGGTGGATCTGGTCCGCTGCTCGCTCTGGGTCCTGCTGCCGTTCTGCATCGTCGGCGCGCTGGCGCTGGTGTCGCAGGGCGTCGTGCAGAACCTGCGGCCGTACGACAAGGTGGCGGTGATCGATCCGCAGACGGTGACGGCTCCCGACGCGGCCGGCAAGCCGCAGACGACCGTGGTGAGAGAGCAGGTCATCGCGCAGGGGCCCGTCGCGTCGCAGGAGATCATCAAAGAGTTCGGCACCAACGGTGGCGGTTTCTTCAACGCCAACAGCGCGCACCCGTTCGAGAACCCGACCCCGTTGACGAACTTCTTCGAGATGTTCTGTATCTTCGCCCTCTCGGCGGGGCTCACCTACACGCTCGGTCAGATGACGGGTTCACCTAAACACGGCTGGGCGGTGTGGGCCGCGATGGCGTTTCTTTTCCTCGCAGGCGTGACGACGGCCTACTGGGCCGAGGCGCGCGGCAACCCGCTGCTGACGACGGCCGGTGCGGATCAAACGGTGACGGCGACGTCGTACGGCGGGAACATGGAAGGGAAGGAGTGCCGGTTCGGCATCGCGAATTCCGCGCTGTTCGCGACGGTCACGACCGACGCCAGCTGTGGAGCGATCAACGGCTGGCACGACTCGTTCACCCCGCTCGGCGGCCTCGTGACGCTGACCAACATCATGTTGGGTGAGGTGATCTTCGGCGGAGTGGGCGCGGGCCTGTACGGCATTCTCGTCTTCATCATCCTCTCGGTCTTCATTGCCGGCCTGATGGTCGGTCGCACTCCTGAGTACCTGGGAAAGAAGGTCCAGGCGCACGAAGTGCAGATGGCGATGCTCGTCGTGCTGGTGTTTCCGCTGACGATTCTGGTGCTGACCGCGATCTCCGTGATCTCGCCGAGCTTTGGCACGTCGAGCATGCTCAATCCCGGGCCGCACGGCCTCACCGAAATCCTTTACGCGTTCACCTCGGCCACGGGTAACAACGGGTCGGCCTTCGGCGGTGTGAGCGCGAACACGCATTGGTACAACGTCACCCTCGGTGTGGCGACCCTCATCGGGCGCTTCTTCATGATCATCCCGATGCTGGCGATCGCCGGCAGCCTCGGGCGCAAGAAACGCGTGCCGCCGTCACCCGGCACGTTCCCGGTGACCACGCCGCTGTTCTCTGCGCTGCTTGTCGGCGTCATTGTCATCGTCGGCGCGCTGACGTTTTTCCCCGCGCTCAGCCTCGGCCCGATCGTCGAGCATCTGCTGATGGCGCAAGGCCAGGTGTTCTGATGTCTACTGACGCACACGCCAAATCCAAGTCGATCTGGGATCCGGGGATCATCCGCGGCGCCGTCGTTGACGCCCTCGTCAAGCTCCACCCGGGAACGATGGCGAAGAACCCGGTGATGTTCGTCGTCGAGGTCGGCAGTGTTCTGACGACGGTGCGGTTCGCGCTGGACGCCGTGGCGCGGCGGCCCGGCCTCGGTTTCGAACTGCAGATCACGTTCTGGCTCTGGCTGACCGTCCTCTTCGCCAACTTCGCGGAAGCGATGGCCGAAGGGCGCGGGAAGGCGCAGGCCGACACGCTCCGGAAGGCGCGAACCGACACGACCGCGAATCGCATCGTCGCGGCGACGGGTGCGACCGAGACCGTGCCGGCAACCGCCTTGCGCAAAGACGATGTGGTGATGGTCAAGGCGGGGGAGTTCATTCCCTCTGACGGCGAGATCATCGAGGGCGTCGCGTCGGTCGACGAGTCGGCGATCACCGGCGAGTCGGCGCCCGTCATCCGCGAGTCCGGCGGCGACCGCACGGCGGTCACTGGCGGCACGCGCGTGCTATCGGATTGGATCAAGATCCGCATCACCGCGGATCCCGGTCACACGTTCATCGATCGGATGATCGCGCTCGTGGAAGGCGCCGAGCGGCAGAAGACGCCAAACGAGATCGCGCTCAACATCCTGCTGGCGGGGCTGACGATCATTTTTCTGCTCGCCGTCGTCACGCTGCAGCCGTTCGCGGTCTACTCGGGCGCGCCACAGTCGGTCTTCGTGCTCGTGTCGCTCCTGGTCTGCCTCATCCCGACGACGATCGGCGGCCTGCTCTCGGCGATCGGCATCGCCGGCATGGACCGGCTCGTTCAGCGCAACGTGCTGGCGATGTCCGGCCGCGCCGTTGAAGCCGCGGGCGACGTCCACACCCTGCTGCTCGATAAGACCGGGACGATCACCCTTGGCAACCGGCAGGCGACCGAGTTCATTCCCCTGCCGGGCGTGAGCGAGGAGGAGATTGCCGACGCGGCGCAGTTGTCGTCGTTGGCCGACGAGACGCCGGAAGGACGCTCGATCGTGGTCCTGGCGAAAGAGCGGTACGGACTGCGCGGGCGTG
>JAYVMG010000129.1:0-4713 GCA_043759095.1 Acidobacteriota bacterium
GAGAAGTACAGGTTTCCGCTGGCGTCGATCGCGATGCCCGACGCCTGACCGAGCGCATCGATCTGCGCGCTGAGCGCGGACCCGCCGTCGCCTGAAAACCCGGGGGTGCCGGTGCCGGCGACCGTGGTGACCGTCCCCTGGGGGCTGACGCGCACGATCCGGTTGCCGGCCACGGCAAAGACATTTCCCGCGGCATCGACGACCATTTTCGTGGCATACACCGAGGCGAGCGTGGAGATGATGCCGTTGCGGTCCACCTTGCGTATGCGCTGCCAGTTCTCGCTGATGAAGAGGTTCCCCTGGCTGTCGAGCGCCACCCCGTACGGCGTGTTGATGCACGCAGACGTTGCAGGCCCGCCGTCGCCGCACGTAGCGCCCGCGCCATATCGCTCGAAGCCATTGGGGGCGCCGGAACCGGCGATCGTGGTCACGATGCCAGTGGCGGCATCCACGCGACGCACGCGATTGTTGTTGGTGTCCGCGATATAGAGGTTTCCGGCGGCGTCGCTTGTGACGTCAAACGGTTGAAGAAAGCGCGCGCCAATCGCCGGCCCGCCGTCGCCGCTCAGGCCGGCGTCGCGGAACTTGTTGCCGGCCACGAGCCGAATGATCCCGTCGTTTCCTATCCTCCGTACCGCATGGCCATCGACGATGAGCAGGCTCCCGTCGGTCGCGAGATCGATGCCCATCGCGCCAAATATCTGCGCCTCGATCGCCGGGACGTCGTCGATGTCGCTCAGTCCGAAGACCCCCGTTCCCGCTATCGTCGTTATACGGCGGGCCGCATCGATCCTGCGGATCCGGTGCAGTCCACCGTCAGCGATCAGTAGAGACGCCTGGGCATCGATCGCAATGTCGCTGTTGTAGGTGCCGAGAACGGCGTCCGTCGCGGCCCCTACGTCGCCGATCGTGCGAGGACCGATCCCGGCGACCGTCTCCAGCAAACCGGTGACGCCGTTGATCCGCCGGACGCGGAGCGTGGTGAAATCGGTGAAGAGAATGTTTCCGGCCTGGTCGATGCGCACGCGATCGATGAAGCCGAGCAGCGCTTCCGCGGCCGGCGTGCCGTCCGCCGCGACCCCGCGGCCACGGCCGAACGTGGCGACCGTCCGCATCTGGGGATCGAGCTTGGTGATGCGTGCGAGCTGCGGCGATCCCAGAGCATTGGTGGCGAAGTAGACGTTCCCCTGTGCGTCGGTCGCGACGGCCCGTACCCCTGGCGCCTCGGCGACTGTCCTGATGACGCCGGTGGCGCGCTCGATCCGGCGGATGCGATTGTTGTTGGTGTCGGCGACGTAGATGTTCCCTGACGGATCCACGGCGAGGCCGCCGACGTCGATGAAGATGCCATCGCCGATGTTGATTTGCGCCGCCGTCGCCGCCCCGCCATCGCCTGAAAATCCGGGCGTGCCGTTGCCGGCGACCGTCGTGATCGTTCCGGCGGGATCGATCCTGCGGACGCGCGAGTTGCCGCATTCGAGAACAAAGAGGTTCCCTGCGCTGTCGAACGCCAGCTGCACCGGCAGGTTGAGCACTGCCAGGGCCGCCGGCCCGCCGTCACCGGAAAACCCCCCAGTCCCGGTGCCGGCGATGGTGGTGATGATGCCCGTCGCCGCCGCCACACGTCGAATCCTCGAGCGCCACGTGTCGGCGATGTACAGGTTTCCGGCCGCGTCCAGGGCAATGCCGCGCGGTTGCCAGAGCTTCGATTCGGACGCCAATCCGCCGTCCCCCGAAAATCCTTCGACTCCGGATCCCACATACGTCTCGATGACGCCGTCGGAGCGGATCCGGCGGACCCTTGCCTGTCCCGGCTCGGCGACGAAGATCTCCCCGCCCGATCCGAGCGCGAGGTCGGTCGGTTCGATCATCGCCCGTGTGGCCTGGCGACCGTCGCCGAAGAATGTCCCGACCCCTGCCACCGTCGTGATGTCACCCGGCCCGATTTCGGCGAGGCTAGGCGGCTGGCGCAAGAACTCCACATATGCCGTGCCGTACGCGGTACGAGCGGCGATCGTCACGTAGCCGTTCGCGCCTGACGGCACACGAATGCGCACCTCGGTGGCGGATTGAAACGAGGGCGTGATGGCCGCGCCATTCGCACTGATCTGCGCGTCGGCCAGGTTGCTGCCGCGAAGGGTGACCTCCGTGGCACGCGCGATCGGGCCCTTGTCGGGGGCGATCGAGTCGATCCGCAGCGGCCGCACGACCGCCAGCCAATCCGAGATCGGACCGAGATCGAGCAACTGGCGATTCGAGGCGGGTCCGAGGTAATAGAACCTGCCGCTCGCGGTCGCGATGTACGCGTCGGTAGCCGTGTAGTACCGGTAATAGTACACGTCAAACGTCCGCGACGTCGCGCCGGCCGGCGCCAGGTACTGCGGATACGTCCTTTCGGCATAGTCGAAGATCAGGTCGGATTCGGCCAGTGAGTTGGATGCTGTCCCGCGTGATCCCAACGTCCCGCTCCGTCCGAAAGGCGGCGGCATCAGATGCGCCGGGGCACTGGGTGTCTGGGGGGACACGGTCCCTCGATAGATGGCGCGAACGGCGGCGACATCGTCGGCAGTCGCCGTATTGATTTCAGAAGAGCAGCGGCTGAAGGACCGGCTCGGCGACATGGCGGAGCCCGGCGCGGCGGAGTCGGCTAATCCGAGGATGTGCCCGATCTCGTGCGTGACGACCGCCTCAAAACAACCGCTGTTCTGAAGATACCGTAAGGCCTGGACATCGTCGTTGCTAATGAGATACCCGGCGAGGACGCGTGAAAAGCGATGGCCGTCGACGGTCCTTCCGCCAGACGAGTTCGTTCTCGTCGCACCAATCGCAATGGTGCCGTCACCCAGTTCCCCGCACGGGTCGTTGAATACGACGGAAATACGGCCGTCTGCTGCGACCGTTCCGATACAGCGCGGAAAGGTCTCTCCGCTCGCGAAGGACAATCCGGTCGGGCTCGCCCACGCCGCAAGCGCCCGCGACAGTTCGATGCCGCCGCCGCCCGGCAGCCCTGGTTGGCCACCGACCTGAAGGTCCACCGGAATCGGCGTTTGTGTGTCGTACTCGTTCCATCGATGGGGCAGCACCGATGCAGCGATCGTGTCAGAGGGCGAGTGTGCGGTCCGTGCCATCTCCCCGGCGTCGGGACTCGCCTGAAACAAACGGACATGTTCCCTCTGCGATACCTGTCCGCCGAGTACACGAAGGCGTGCCTCCAGCGGCGCGAAGGTGCGCCGTTCGAGTGCGCCAGCACCCGTCCCATGTGGACCTGGGCGGACGGCCATTCTTTCGCCGCTGCCGGCGTCACGCTCGATCGCCCACTTCCCTTGCCAGAGTGCCGTCGTATAGAGCGTACGGTCGCGCGGTCGCGCCTCGAGAAACAGCAGCACGTTCTCGTTCAAGACAAACGTCGCCTGATTGAAGACGGCAAGCCCTTCGTCGCTGATCTGGCCGCCCAACTGTTTGACAATGATCTCTCGCTCGGGAATATCCCCCTTGAAGACCTCGTCGAGCGCGACAGTGACGTACGTGTAGATGGCGCCGGTGTGGATGTCACGTCCCGTCGCGACGTCAGCGATGCGGCCGGTGACGATGGCCGTCGAGAACCGCGCCAGTTCATCGTCTGACCACTGCGGCGTCGCATCGGCGCGGACGACCGCGGCGCTGGCGGCACATACACACACACAAAAACCGACAACACGAAGGCGTGTCATCATCCCAGCCTCACGAGACCCGCGGGCACTGATCCCCGCGCCCGAACGAACGGTCACCGAGCGCCTCCTCTGGATATCTTGGTCGTGATCTTCCCTATTGGTCCTGGAGCGTAAAGGCGACTGCTGCTATTGGCGATTGACGGCGAATGTCGCACCGCCGCCGGCGCAGCTCCCCGTCATGCGGGTCGCCGTGAAAGTACCCGAGCAGTCGATGGTCCCGCCCCTGTCAAACGGGAAGGTGAAGGACACGGCCCCCGCGCCCCCTGTCCCGGTCAGCGGCACTGTCCTCCCAGTGCCGAGGACGCCACACGTTGTCTTCCGGGTTCGGTCCGTGACGGTTCCGCTGAGACTGCTACCCGTCTGCGTGAGGTCAAGCTGCCAATCCTGCTCCTGGTCGCACGAATTTGGACCGGAAATGATCAGCCCGTCCGGTGCGAGGCCAATCCAGCGTCCCGTCAGGCTGGCCGGACTGGGGCTGCCGACGGTGAGCGTGAATTCGTTGGAGGCCGCGCTTTGGCCGTACGCGTTCGCCGCCCGGACGCGCACGTAGTAGGTGCCCGCGCCAACACCGCTTGCGATGTACGACGTTCCGGCGCCCACGTTCGCATTTGCGAGATCGCTCGCGCCCGCCGACGATCCGGCCTGCAGCAGATAGGAACTGGCCGCGCAGCCGCCGGACGGCGCGCTCCAGGTCAGCGTCAGCGTGCCGCCGTTCACCGCAATCGCGAAACCCGTGGGCGCATTCGGCGTGCTGGTGCAGCCGGTCGAGCCGACGACGAGAATCGACTCGTTCGACGCGGCGCTGGTCCCGCTCGCGTTCTGTGCGCGCACGCGGACGTAGTAGGTGCCGTTGCCGACGCCGTTCGCCGAGAAGCTCGTCGCGGTGCTGTTTGTCGAGACGTTCGCGAGGTTGGCAAGTCCGGGCCCCGAGCCGGCTTCGATCAGGTACGTCGTGACGGCGTCACCCGATGACGGCGCGCCCCACGTCAGCGTCACCGTGCTG
>JAYVMG010000130.1:0-12431 GCA_043759095.1 Acidobacteriota bacterium
TGGTCTGTGTGGCGGGCGCGCTGATTCTTGGCTTCGACCCGCGCGCGGCGGTCGTCGGGCGCAGCCTCGGCCGGACGTTCGAGTCGCGCGCCGCGTTCACCGTCACCGGCCTCCGGATGATTGCTTCCGCACCAGTCTTCGGCGTCGGCATCGGTCGTTATTTCGAAATGTCCGGGCGCTTCATGCCCCAGTCGATCTACTGGTTCTTCTTCCACGAAAACGCGCACAACAATTTTCTGCAGATCGGCGGCGAGTTGGGCCTTGCAGGCCTTGCCGCATTCCTCTGGCTCCTCGTCACATCGGCGTGGCGTCTGGCGAAGGGATTGCGCGCGTCCCCAGGCGATTGGCTGCTGGCAGGGGCATTCGCCGGGCTGGCGGCGTTCATCATCACCTGGACCACCGGCCACCCGCTGCTGACACCAGAGGTGGCGTTTCCGTTCTGGATCGTCGTGGGCGCGGCAGTCGCTCGTGCAGACGGCAACCGCCGAACGCCGTTGAACCCCGTGGCGGCGCCTGCGGAGCCAACCTCTGTGCGACGTCGCACCTCGAGCATCTTGATCGCCGCCGCGATCCTCGTGCTGATCGCGAGCGTCCCCGCCCGCACCCGCCGGGAGTCTGTGGCGCTGAATCTCTCCGAGCAGAGCTTCGGGTTCTATGCGTGGGAAGGCGACGCCGGCGCCGGCCGCATGCGCTGGACGAGCCCGAGCGCCGGTTTCTTCGTGCCAGCCCACACGAGCGAGGTTGAGATACCGATGCGAGCCCCGTTCTCCGAGCGGCGCTCCAAGCCGTCCATCGTCAGCATCGCCATCGACGGCCAAGTGTTTCACCGCGTCGCGGTGACCAACGGCGACGTATTCACGCTGCACCTGCGCGTGCCGGCGCCGCCGGTTCCCGCCACGCGGCCGCGGCGGCTGGATATCATCACGAACCCGCCCTGGTCGCCGGCCGACGTGCTCGGCACGCACGACTCCCGCGTGCTCGGCGTACAGGTGGGCGACGTGATTACGCGCTGACCGGAATCGTGTATTCTGAATGCGTTCCTTGTCCACAGTACCGTTTTCCGAGCGAGGCGGCACAGCCCGCGGCTGTCTCGATCTTCTCAGCGGCCGCTTCCCGGCTTTTGTCTTCGGCGGAGGTGTCGGCGCGCTCCTCCCGGTGTTCCATTTCCACGACGTGAGCCGCGAAGAGCTGGAGCCGAAACTTCGTCACCTCGCGGACAACGGCTACCGAACGGTCACGTCCGGCGACATCGCCGGCTACGCGCGCGGCGATCGGACCCTGCCGGCGCGATCGGTTGGTCTGTGTTTCGACGATGCGTGGAAGAGCCTGGCGGACGTGGCGGCGCCGCTGCTGAAGCAGTACGGCCTGACTGCGATCACGTACGCCATTCCTGCTCGAATGACGGAGGACTGCGGCACCGCGTCGCCATTTGTGACGTGGGCCGAGTTGTCGGACCTCCACACATCAGGCGTTGTCGATGTGCAATCGCACACGTACTCGCACTCCAGAATCTTCACCTCGACCGAGGCTGAAGACTTCGTGCAGCCTGGATACGCAGCGACGCCGCTGCTGAATCGTCCGCAGGTCAGCGCCCCGCCGGAACTCGCGTTCGTCACGCCGAACGACCTTGGCGCACCTCTCTACGGCATGCGATCGCGCATGTCGGACGGCCGCCGCGCGCTCGTCGGACCGGACGCGCACGACGCCTGTGTGGCGCTGGTCGCGCGCGAAGGCGGCGCCGCGTTCTTCGCTCGTCCTGATTGGCGCGCGACGCTGCGCGCGGTGGCTTCCTCGCCGGCAGCGTCGTTCGAGAGCGCGGAGGATCAATCGCGAGCGATGGAAGACGAACTCGCGCGCAGCCGCTCGATCCTCAACGACCGGCTCAAAATACAATCCGTCGCGCACATCTGCCTGCCCTGGGGCATCTCTGGCGAGCGCACCGCCGCGCTGCTCAAGCGGACCGGCTACCAATCCGCATTCGCCAACCGCATGCGCGGCACGCACGCGGTGCGGCCTGGTGACGATCCGTACTGGCTCAAGCGGCTGCCCAATCACTACATCACGCGTCTTCCCGGGCGCGGCCGGCAGTACTGGTTTCAATGACCGCCGCGTTTCCCGATGACGTCGGCGTCGCGATCGTCTGCCACAACAACCTCGACAAGCTGCCCGCCACGCTCGGCTCGCTCGACGCCGCGGGCTGCCCGCACGGCCGGATTCTGATCGTCGATGTCCTGAGCACGGACGACACCGTCAACTGGCTGCGCACCACCTATCCCAATGTCCGGGTGCGCACGCTCGATCGCAACGACGGCCCGAGCCCCGGACGAAACGTCGGCATCCGCGAGACGCCGCAGCCGTACGTCTTTCTGCTGGACGCCGACGTGCAGGTCTGCCCGGATACCGTTCAGCGCCTGCGCGCGGCGATGGCCGAGGACCGCGCGATCAAGATCGGCAGCCCGATCGTCGTCCACGTGAACAATCCCGCGTTGATTCAGTACGCGGACGGCCGCCTCCATTTCATCTGCGAGGCGATCAACCCGTGGATGGATCGTCCGCTCGCTGACCGCGGAACGCTGCCCGCCGACATCGGCGTCGCGCCCACATGCGGGCTGCTGCTGGATCGCGACGCAGCGATCGAAGTGGGACTGTTCGACGAACGCTATTTCATCGGCAAGGAAGACGGCGACTTCACGCATCGGGTGCGGCTGGCGGGGTACCGCATCCTCGAGCTGCCCGGCGCGATCGTCCTGCACCACAGCCGCCCGCGCGGCAGCTGGCTGTTCTACTACCAGATCCGCAACCGCTGGCACTTCATGCTGAAGAACTATCAGTGGCGGACGATGATCGCGATTCTTCCCTGCCTGGCGATTCACGAGCCGCTGCAGTTGCTCGTCCTGCACGCCAAGGGACACGGCGGCGTCTATTGGAAGGCCGTCCGCGGCCTGATCGCGATGCTGCCGGATCTGGCGCGCGATCGCGCGCTGGTAAACCGAATCCGCCGCGTACCTGACGGCGCGCTGCTGCGCAGTGATCGTCTGATCGTGCGCGAAGACCTGATGTCGCCCCTCGCCCGTCGCGGGAAAGCGGCGTACGAGAATCTGTTGGCCGCGTACTGGAGCCTGCTGCGGCGCACGGTGCTGCGCGGATGACGCGCGGTGTCGTGATTCTGACGCCGTATTTCTTCCCTGTCATCGGCGGCGTCGAAAGCAATGCCGAGCGGCTGGCGCGCTATCTCGTCAGCCAGCGCGTGGCGGTGCACGTGCTCACCAAGCGGATCGACCGTCAACTGCCCGACGCCGAGGACCGCGACGGCATCCGTGTCCACCGCATCGGGCCGTACGGCGAACGATCGTCCTTCGGCAAATGGCAACTGCTGCCCGCCGTTGCCCGCTGGCTGGTTCGTCGTGCGGCGGACTACGACGTCGTGTGCTGCGTCGACTATCGCGCGACCGGCGCCGCGGCGCTGCTGGCACGCCGCTCCACGGGACGCCCCGTCGTGTTCCAGGCGCAGACGACGGGCGTGCTGTCCGGCGACAACATGGACTCGTTGCTCCGGTCGTTGGCCGTCAGTGCGACGGGCGCGATCGCTCGCGGACTCAAGACCCCGATTCGCGCGCTCTACAGCGGCGCGGACGCCTACGCGTGCATTTCGCGCGACATCGAACGCGAGACGCTGGCCTGCGGCATCGCGCGGGAGCGTGTGCACTATCTGCCGAACGCGATCGACATGGCGCACTTTCGTCCCGCGGATCCCGCCGAGCGCGAGCGGCTTCGACAGCAATTCGATCTGCCATCCGGCCGCGTCGTCTGCCTGTTCGTTGGACGCTTGAGCCGGGAGAAAGGCGTCCTCGATCTCCTCGAGACGTGGCGGCTGGTGCAACCGACCGATGCGCTGCTGGTCGTCGCCGGGCCGGACATGACCGGGCATCCCTGGGATGCGGGCGTCCCGGGGCGCGCGTTCGTGGAGCGCCACGGCCTCGGCACCAGCGTCCGCTTCATCGGCCCGCTTGCCGACGTCGCCTCGATGATGCAAGTGGCTGACCTCGTCGTGCAGCCGTCACACTTCGAAGCGCTCGGACTGTCGGCCATCGAAGCACTGGCCTGCGGCGCGCCGCTCGTCGCCTCGGCTGTCGGCGGCCTTCTCGACTTCGTCGTCGATGGCGAGAACGGGCGTCTGTGTCCGCCGCGGGATCCGCAGGCGCTGGCGGCGTGCCTCGGGCCTCTGCTGGCGGATGGCGGCGCCCGCGCGCGGCTCGCCGCGCGGGCGCGCGAGTCCGTACTCCACGAGTACGACGAGCAGGTCGTGTTCGGCCGTATGCGCGCGCTCTTCGAACAATTGTCGGCCGCGAGATGACGCGCGAACGCGGTGGGCGTTTCGCATTTCTGATCAGCAGTGGTTACGCGACCGTCACGGCTGCAAGCGCGGTCATGCTGGTGGCGCTGTTGATGGTCGCTGGCCGCCTGCTGCCACCGGCGGAGTACGGCAAGTTCTCGTTCGCGCTTGCGCTCGCGACGATCGTCGAAACGCTGATGGATATCGGTCTCGGGCCGATCACGGTTCGCACAGTGGCCCGCGACCGCGAGGGCGCCGGTGCGCTGTTTCGCCACATCCTCGGGCTGAAGCTCGTGTGGGTCGTGCTGGGGCTCACGGTTCTCCTGGTCGCCGCGCCGCTCCTGCGGACCGACCCGGCGGTGATTCGCGCCTGCTACCTACTCGGCCTCTCCTCCGCGATCCGCTCGTACCTGCTCAGTGTCCGTGGACTGCTGCAGGGCCTGAACCGCTTCGACTTGGAGGCCGTCACTGTCGTCGCGGACCGCGGTCTGCTGCTGGGTCTCGGGACGCTGGCCCTGCTCGGCGGATTTGGCCTCTACGGCCTGAGCCTCGCGTTCGTCGTGGCCCGGCTGCTGATGTTCGTCGTGGTGACGTTGGTCGTGACGCGCGTGGCGGGATCCGCGGCGCCCACCTTCGACCGCGCGATCTGGCGCGAGTTGCAGGCGGCGGCGCTGCCGCTCGGCTTCTTCATGATCACGCTGAACCTCTACACCTACATCGACACCGTTATACTCGGCCTGATGCGCAGCGACGCGGAAACCGGATGGTACGCCGCGTCGTACCGCGTGTACGAAGGGCTGATGTATGCGCCCTCGGTCATGGCGGCCGTGCTCACACCGCGGTTCTCCTACCTGTTCGTCCACGACGGCGACGCGTTGCGTACGCTCTTCCGCCGATCGCTCGGCGCATCCGCGGTGCTGGCGATCGCGGTCGGCGGCGGCGGCCTGCTCCTCGCCAGGCCGATGGTGACACTGCTGTTCGGTCCTGGATACGAGCCCGCGATCGCGCCGCTGCAGGTGCTCGCCGGCGGATCCCTCTTCGTCTTCTGCACGTGGATTCTCCATGCGGCGGCCATTTCGTCGAACCTCGACGGCCGGCTCGTCGCGACGACGGCAGTCGGTTTGGTGACCAACGTCGCACTCAACGTGGCCTTCATTCCGCGCTATGGCATCACGGGTGCGGCGTGGGCCACGGTCGTTGCCGAGGCCGTCACCGTCACGCTGCTTTTTGTTCAGGTCCATCGCCGGCTGCAGACCGCCGGTCCGCAGGCATGACGTGACGGCTCACCAGACACGCACCGCCACGATCCTCGGCGTCACGCTGTTCGTGTCGTACGCCTATTTCTACCAGGCCGGCGGCTGGAACCAGAACTCGCGCTTCGCGATGATCCGCGCCATCCTCGAGCGGCACACGCTGCAGATTGACGCCTACCAACTTCACACCGGCGACCGCGCGCTCTGGCGCGACCACTACTACTCTGACAAGGCGCCAGGCGCCTCACTGACCGCGCTGGGTCCCGTGCAGGTGGCGCGCATGGTGTCGCGCGCGGCAGGCGTGGACCCCGCGTCCTTCCCCGGCATCGCGTGGACGTCGTACGTCGCGGCTGTCGCGACCTCAGGCCTGTTCACCGTCATCGCCGCGCTCTGCGTCTTCTGGTTGTCACTCCGATGGGGCGCGACGACTGGCGCCGCGGTGTTTGCGGCAACCGCGTACGGCGTCGCCTCGCCGGCCTGGGCGTACGCAACGATGTTCATGGGGCACGGACAGACAGCGGGATGCCTGATGATCGCGCTCGCGGCCGCTGACGCGCTTCGCGACTGCTCCCCGTCCACACGCCGCACCCTCGCGTCGCTCATCGGTCTCAGCGGCGCCTGGGCCGTCGTCACCGAGTTCCAGGCGGCCATTCCGGCTGTGCTGATCGGTCTGCTCGCGCTCGACAGCGTGCGACACTCGGACGCCGCCCGTAGCGCGAAGGCTTCAGCCGAGCGGAATCTTGCGCCAGTCATCGCGCGCATCGCGATCGGCGTCGCGATCGCGACCGTGCCGCTGCTCGTCTACAACACCCTGGCATTCGGGTCACCGTTTCACCTGGGCTACGCGAGCGAAGAGGGTTTCAAGGAACTGCACACCGGGTTTTTCGGAATCACGTATCCGAAGCTCTCGACGGTTCGCGAACTCCTCGTGGGGAGCTATCGCGGGTTGCTCCCGTTGTCGCCGCTCATGGCGGTTGTGCCCGTAGGGCTCGCGTTGCTCGCGGGAAAAGGACGCGCCGGGCTCGCATGGGTTGCGGCTGGCGTCGGCGCGTACTATCTGTTGCTGAACGCCTCGTATTTCTATTGGGAAGGCGGATGGGCATTCGGCCCTCGCCAGATCACGCCAGCACTCCCATTCGTCGCGCTCGGCCTGGCGCCGCTGTGGGACCTCGGCCGGCCGGCGTGGCGAGGCCTGCTGCTTGCGGGATGGATCTGGGGCGCGGGCATCACGCTTGTCGCGGTGTCGACGACGCCGCAGCCGCCGGCGTCAATCAAGTCGCCGGTGAGCGAACTCCTGTGGCCGGCGTTTCGTGACGGCGATCTCTCGCTGAACCCGCAGACGTTCGTGCATAACGGTGCGGACGTCGAGCACCTGCGTGGTGGCGGCGATGCGCACGCGGCCTGGAACCTCGGCGAGATCGCTGGGTTGCACGGCCTGATCAGTCTCCTTCCCTTGCTCGCGGTTTGGGCGACCGCGGCGCTGTTGCTCCTCCTGTGACTGACGCACGCGAGGCAACCGGGCCTCGTCAATTCGGCAACGCCGAGGCCAACCTTCGCTTCCTCGAGGCAGCGGGCGCGCTGACCCCAGGCGTCGAGACGCTCGAGATCGGCACGGGGACCGGCGGCATGCTGCACACGTTGCTCGGTCGCGGCCTGCGCGCGCGCGGCGTCGAGATCAACCCGACGCTCATCGCAGAATCGCGCCGATGGTTCGGCGAGCTGCCCGTGCAAGCCGTCACCGGCATCGAGCTGCCGTTCCCTGCGGCGTCATTCGATCTCGTCCTGAGCTTCGACGTGTTCGAGCACATCAAGGACAGCGACGCGCACCTACGGGAAGTGCACCGGATCCTTCGCCCCGGCGGCCGCTACCTCGTGCAGACGCCGAACAAATGGTCGAACGTCGTGTTCGAAACGATTCGCTGGAAAAGTTTCACGCGCTGGAAGGCGGATCACTGCGCGCTGCATACGCCTGGACAGCTGCGTCGCCGGCTCGAGGGGCGCGGCTTCTCGGCCCGGTTCTTCGACGTGCCGGTGGTCAACGATTTTTTTCGCGCCAAGGTGCGACAGTATCTGGGCGGACCGGGCCTCTTCGCGCTGGCGGTGGCCAATCCCGATCGCCTTCCTCTCGCTTGGCGAACGAACTTATACGTCGAGGCCACCAAGACATAGCGTCGGCCCTCAGGCGAGGTGGTGCGGTAGTGGGACCAGGAGAGAGCGGCGCCGGACTGGAACGCCCGTCTAGAAGCTGAAGCTGCGCCCGCCCGACGAGGGGAACGAAACGACGACGACGTTCGATCGCTCGCGGACGCTGCTCGGACCGTTGTTCCGCGCGTCACCAGACGTGACAAAGAAACCCACCTGCTCACCGACCGCCGGCTGATGTCCGGTCATCACGCCCCAACGGATTGGATCGAAGTACCAGTTCTGGGCGTACTGATTCACCGGGCCGCCGTTCTCATACAAGCCGCGCCAGTACTCAATGCAGCCGGACGCGTGCAGCTGTCCATTGATGTTCAGCACGATCCAGAGCGTGTATTGGAGGCCACCGAGCCAACCTGGCGGGGTCACCTCGGGCCAGGCGCTCAGCTTATTGAACTCGACGTGCGCGCCACTCGGCATCAGATCCAGCCGCGTCAGCGTCGTCGTCACCGGCCAACTGGCGACGTCGCTCGGCGAGTTATGGATCGTCGCAAGGTTCAAGTTAATCGCATCGCCGGCATTCGGCCCACTCGGCGTCGGGACCGGCGTCGCGGTCGGCGGCGTCATCGCCACGACCTGAAATGCCTGCGTCGCAGAAAACGATCCGGTCGTTGTCGGGTCGTATGCGCGGACGCGCCAGTAGTACACCCTCCCGGAAACAAGGTCGACCGGCGAGGTCAGCGTGGTCTGATTGGGCGTCTCCGCCGCGGTCCAGGTCGCGACCTTGTTCGTAAACGCGTCGCTGTCCGCCAGATCGATCAAGTACGAGATCGCGCCGGCCGGCCCCGATCGCGCCGAATTGCTGACGATGAACGTGGGTCGCAGCGAGAGGAGGATGGAGTTCGGCGCTGGCGACGCCAGTCCCGGCACATCGAGCACGATCGGCGTGAAGACGTCGAAGGCGGCCGCGGTCGAGTACGGCCCGGTGTTAGCGCCATCCTGCGCGCGCGCGCGCCAGAAATACGTGCGACCGCTCGCCAGGGCGTCCGAAAGTCGAAGGCTCGTGCGGCCAGCATCGCCTTGCGCGATCCCGTCTCGCGTGAACACCTTATTGGCGAAGGCCGAGTCGGTGGCGATGTCGAACGAATAGGTCAGCGGTCGCACGCCGTTGCTTCCGGCATTCTCGACGAGCAAGGTCACCGGTTGATTTGCGGACGGAATCTTTGTCCCCGGCGAGGGCTCGAGCATCTTCGGCGCGGAGATGTTCACGCCAGGAATCGGTCCCGCGACGGTCGGACTCAATGGGTTGGAACTCTTGCTGGCTTCGCATCCGGCCAGGCCGACCGACGCGATCAGAACCCCGAGGGTCATGAGTCTTGAGTACATGCGCAACGGGTTCTATCGGCACGACGTTCTGAGAACTTTAGAGCAGCGCTGACCGCCACTAACTGCCGAGTTTGAAGACCTCGAACTGGGGGTTCACGTAGCGCAAGACCGAGGTGATCCGGGTCTCAGCCCGATCTCCGACCAGATCCCGGGACGCACCTGGTAACCAGGGCCACGGCCCCGGCTCGCGGTACTGAAACGCCATTCCGTAGCCAAGGGCACCGGAGCGCAAGCCCGCGATGAGGCGCCCGATCTCGGAGTCTGCCGGCTCGGCTCGCGCGTAGTCGGCGTTGAGCACGAAGTAGGTCGGGCGATCGTGCGCCAACTGCCCCACGCCCGTGATCTCCTTGAACGGGAAACGTTCGAGGCGTGGGTAGTACTGAAGCGGGAACACGAATCCCACGAGGTCTCCCGGGCGCGCACGCTCGGCGATCCACTGCTCCACCATGTACCGCGAATCGCGCAGTATCAGCAGGTCGACGGTCGCCGCGTACATCGTCGTACACGCGAACGCCGCACCCAGACCGGCGATTCGCCAGGCGCGTCCATTCCCACGCGACGACAGCCATCGGTCGCAGGCCAGACCACCAAACAGCGAGAGCACGAGACAGACTGGCAACATGAAGCGGTCATACGTGTAGAGAACGACGTTGATGAAGCTCAGGTAGTACGAGATGACTGGAAGCGCGAGCCACAGCGCGACGCGGCGATGTTGCGGGGTCACCAGAGCCAGGGCGAGTCCTCCCACGCTCACCATGAACATCGGCCATCCCCATGCGACGCGGACGAGATCCGTCGACAGCCGAAACAGCGCGATGCGTCCTGCGACGGTTGGCTCGAAATCGCGGTAGGTCTCGCTGCCCGCGCCGGTGATGTAGCGCACATGCGCTTCAAACCCACTCATGTTGAACACCAGGTTGTGCCCGACCACGAACAGCCCAATGCCAACGAGTCCTGCTGTGGCAAGACGCGCATCGAGCAGGGCGTGCGTCAGCGGACGCGGTTCACCCGCCGTGCGATTGACGCGCCACATTCGGTGCAGAATGACGAACGGCGTGGCGAGATACAGGCCGTACGCCTGATCCTTCGTGCAGATCGCCAACGTGGCACACGCGGCGAAGCCGATGAAATCGCTCAACCGCAACTGGTCGAGCACGCGCAGGTAGAACACCAGCGACAGCGCGAACCAGAACAGGTACGGCGCGTCGAGGTTGGCCGTTTTCGCGTAGTACACGAACGGCGTCACCAGCGCGAGCATGGCCGCGGCGAATACACCCGCGCGCGTGCCGAACGCGCGCGCACCGGCAGCGAACGCCGCGATCAGCGTGCCCAGGGCGGCGAGAATGCTGACCAGCCGGCCGATCACGGCGAGCGCCGCGTACGGGGCCGGCGCGGTCAGATCGATCCGGCCAAGCCACTCGAGCAGGAACAACGGGCTGAACGCCGCGGTGAGGACGTAGTAATGAAAGGGCGGATAGCGATCGAACCAGCCGTGCGCGAAGTGTCGCGCCGCTGCTTCCTTCACGAGCACCGGCGCCAGTTCGTCAGGCGCCCAACTGCCGCCAGGCAGACCCCACCAGATGCCGGCAAGATTCAGGATCAGCGAACCAGCGAGCACCCATTTCAGAACGGGCCAGACGCCCTGAAGTTCCAGCCACAACTGCAACTTCGCCCACGCCGACCAGGCCGCCGTGAATCCCCAGAGCACCAACGCGCCCACCCACACCCATTCCGCACAGGCCAGCGATCGCCGCAGGGCCACGCTCATCGCGAAACCCGTGACGCTCACCCGCCGTGGCGTGAACGCCCAGGCCGGCATCATCTCGAGCGGTTGTCCCGCACGCGCCCACAACACGCGCAGATCGAATGGCGCGCCGTCTCCCGCGTATCGAATATGGATCGCATGGACACCGCGCGTGATTCCGCGCGATCCGGTCGCGCCACTGGAGGCTTCTCGCGGACGGCCATTGTCGACCAGCAGCTCGCCGTCCACGTACACCCACGACCCGGCGTTCGAAATCGTCGCGAAGGTGTACGACCCTTCGCTGAGCACGATGAACCAGCCCGTCCAGGTCGCGCTGAATTGACGCGGCGGCGCGCCGCGCCATGCGTCAGCGAGACGTGCCGTCGATGGCTGCGGATCGACAGCCGAAACGGCGGGAGGATTGGACCAGGTGAGGTTGGGAAAGTAGACGCCGTTCAATCCCGCGCGGACAGGGTCCAGCCGATCCGCGACGCCCAGTACGCTCACCAGCAACGTCGCAACCGCGACGGCCCACTTCATCGCAGCGCGATCCGCACCTGGCATCCGAGCGACCGCTGGTCGGTCGAACCCGGCTCGCGGTCGACGGGTCGAAAGCTGCCGGGAGCTTCCACCGTCACGGGGACCAGCCGATCCGCATCTGAGAGCGGCGCCACGATGTCCCGCGTCTGATCCGGCGCCATCGTCACCGAACGATCCTGCCCGCCGACTGTCACGCGGACGCTGCCACCTGCCGGCCCGACGTGCAGCGTCAGGATGAGCGTCGAGGCTCCGCCCGTGGCGACGAGCACCGTGCCCGCGTGCGTACCCCGCGTCCAGAACACGCCGCCTTCCGGATAGGTCTGTCCGTCGGTGTACACGATGTACGCGGTGGGCCTGCCTGCGATGGACTCAATCGCTCGCGCGTCGCCAGGACGTTCGCTGCGCGGCACAACCGACCGGGCGACGATTTCCACCTGCGCCACGGCCTTCGCGAGCGCCGGATCTGATGCGCCAGCTACAACGCTGGCGTCAACCGGGAGGTCGAATGTGAGTTCCGCCGGGTTCAGGAGCGCGCCATCCTCGCTGCGCGCGATCTGCACGCGATCGCCGATGGTCAGAAACACCGCGCCCCGAGGCGCGACGTCACCGCGGAACCAGATACGGGCCGAGTATGTTCCAGCGGAAAGGGCAAACGGGCCCGCCACCCGCTGCGCATCGCCGGACCATTCGTCAGCGCTTCGGGTCACGCGAAACGTCACGAAATCGAGCACGCTCGGTGTGTCGAGCGTGGTTCGACGCGTGTAGCTGAACACGCGATGCCTGGGACCGTCATACGCGTGCATCAGATCGGATCGGCCGCGCGCGGAGGTCTCGCGGCGTCCCTCAGGAAGGGGCGTGGCGACGGCCGCCGCCCCGACAAACACGAATGCGATAGCGCCGGCGCAGACGACTTGGAAACCGGTCACATGTCGGCTCCTCCCCGCGATCACGATGACCATCAACGCCGAGACACCAGCGAGAAGCCATGGCACGAGCGCCACGAGCGGCGCGCGCATCTCTTCTTGCGCGAACGTGG
>JAYVMG010000131.1:0-4706 GCA_043759095.1 Acidobacteriota bacterium
CGTCATCGATCGCGTTCAGGTGCCCGCGCTCGTGATCACGGCGGAAGACGACCCGTTCGTGCCGCCGGAACCGTTTCGCAAGCCCGAGGTCACCGGCAATCCACACCTCGACGTCCGGATCAGTGCGCACGGCGGCCACTGCGGCTTCGTCGGCCCTTCGTCGGCCAACGACGATGGCTACTGGGCGGAGAATAAGATAGTCGACTTCGTCGGTGGAATTGCAGATTGCAAATTTCAGATTGCAGATTCAGGGGTGGAGCGGCGGTAAGAAAACTAGCCAAGGGTCAAGCGGCGAGCAAATACCGTTTGGTTCGTGCGCTCAGGTCGGCCGGCAAGCCGTCCACGGGGCCGACGAGATCGGCAATCGCATCAAGCGGCGTGGACCGACGCCGTGTCGGGCGGGCGGCGCGCTGCAGCCGCTCGCGAACGATGTCGGACTTCGAACACCGACGCCCGCGCGATTCCAGCTCGATCTCGGCGACGAGCAGTTCGGGCAGTCGTACGGTTAATGGCGCATTCGCATTCGAACGCTCATCGGCGTCGCGTCGGTGTCACCGAGCACAAGACGGCCCCTTCGTACCTTCAACGCCCTTCCGCGAACGACGATGGCTACTGGGCCGAGCGGCAGATCGTCGACTTCGTCGCGCGGCCGGCCAATCTGACATCTGAAGCCTGACATTTGCCTGACATCTGAAATCTCAGCATACAATCACGCGCATGAGCCTGACCCCAGGCACGCGTCTCGGCCCGTACGAGATCGTCGCGCCAATCGGCAGCGGCGGCATGGGCGAGGTCTACAAGGCGCGCGACACGCGCCTCGACCGCGTGGTCGCCGTCAAGATTCTGAACGCTCAGATTGCGGCCGGCACCGACGCGCGCGAGCGCTTCGAGCGCGAAGCCCGCGTCATCTCGCGGCTTTCGCATCCGCACATCTGCCCGCTGTTCGACGTCGGCGACGAGCACGGCATGGCGTTTCTCGTCATGGAGTATCTGGAGGGCGAGACGCTGGCGGATCGATTACGGAAGACTCCGCTGACGCTGACCGAGACGCTGCGTGTCGGGATCGAGATCGCGGGCGCCCTCGACGCCGCGCATCGCCACGGCGTCGTGCATCGCGATCTGAAGCCCGGCAACGTCATGCTCACGAAGACCGGCGCGAAGCTGCTCGATTTCGGGCTCGCGAAGGTCGGCGCCGTCGCGGGCGTCGTGAGCGGTGCCTCGATGATGCCGACCACGCCGCCGAATCTGACAGCGCAAGGAACGATCATCGGCACCTTTCAATACATGTCGCCGGAGCAGCTCGAAGGAAAAGAAGCCGACACGCGCACGGACATCTTTGCGTTCGGCGCCGTACTGTTCGAAATGGCCACTGGGCGCAAAGCCTTCCAGGGCGCGACGCAAGCCAGCCTGATCGGGGCGATCTTGAAGGACACGCCCGTGCCCGTGTCCAGCATCATCGCCACGGCGCCGCCGGCGCTCGACTTTGTGATTCGAAAGTGTCTGGCGAAGGCGGCCGACGACCGATGGCAGACGGTGCGCGATCTGGTCAGCCAGCTCGAATGGATCGCGCAGGGTGGATCGCCGGCGGGCGCTGAGGCGCTGGTGGCGCCCGCGTCAGCCGCGCGCGGGTATCGCGCCAGCGCACGAGCCGCGTGGGCGGCAGCGGTAATGTTCGCCGGCGTCGCGCTCGCACTCGCCTGGCTCCACTTCGGACGCACGACGGCGCCGGCGGCCGTGATCGGGTTTCAGTTTGCGCCGCCTCCCGACACGACGTTTTCCGCAAGCATCACGGCTCCCTTTCAGGCCGTGTCCCCGGATGGACGGCGGATCGCGTTTATCGTGATCAGGAATCAACAGAACGTTCTCGCCGTGCGCCCGCTCGACAGCGTTCAGGTGCAGGTATTGGCCGGCACCGAGCAGGCAGTCCTGCCGTTCTGGTCGCCGGACAGCCGATCCATCGCGTTTTTCGCCGGCGGTAAGCTCAAGAAGATCGACGCGAAAGGAGGGCCGCCGCAGACGCTGTGCGACGCGACCCCGGGCGCGGGGGGCACCTGGAACGGCGACGGAACGATTCTGTTCTCGACCGGTACCAATCGCGGTCTGTCTCGCGTGCCCGCGGCCGGCGGGAATCCCGTTGCGGCGACCACGCTCGACGCCAAGCTGACCGAGGCTTCGCATCGGTTACCCTGGTTTCTGCCGGACGGCCGGCATTTCCTGTACCTCGCCGAACCGCCCTTGGCCGTCTACGTCGGCGTCCTCGGCTCGAACGATCGCGTCAAGCTCTTCTCAGCCGACTCGAAAGCCATATATGCCGACGGGCATCTCCTCTTCGTCAGGCAAGGCACGCTGTTGGCGCAGCCGTTCGATGCCGGCCGCCTCGAGACGACCGGCGAACAGTTCCTGGTCGCGGAGAACGTGGCCCACAACCTTGCGAACGGGTTCGCGGCATTTTCCGCATCGTCCAACGGCGTGCTGACCTATCGGACGGGCGGAAGTTCTGGCGAGCTCGCACAGTTGAGGATGCACGACCGCAGCGGCCGGCCGATGGGTGACATCGGACCACCGGCCACGTACTTCGGCATCGACGTCTCGCCGGACGGACACCGTGTCGCGGCGCTCAACCACGTGGACCCGGGCGGGGGCGACGTGTGGGTGATCGACGCGGAGCGCGGCACACCCTCGCGCTTTACGTTCGACGCCGGCCGCCACAGCGGCGGGCCGATCTGGTCGCCCGACGGCAGCCACATCGCGTACGTCGCGCAGACGGGCACGCCCACGATTCGCCAGAAGGCCTCGAGCGGCGCAGGACAGGACGAACAGCTCGTCGAGACGGTCCCCCAGGATACAACGCTGACGGATTGGTCACACGACGGTCGCTTCATCCTCTATCAAGGCGTCGATTCCAAGACACGGACCGATATTTGGGCGTTGCCGCTCTTCGGCGATCGCAAGGCGTATCGTCTCCTCAAGAGTGAATTCGAAGAGAAGAACGCGTCGCTGTCGCCTGACGGCCGGTGGATCGCGTATCAAACGGACGAGTCAGGCCGGTACGAGATCTACGTCCAACCCTTCCCGTTGACGGACCGCAAGTGGCAGGTGTCGACGAGCGGTGGCGGGCAGGCGCGGTGGCGCCAGGACGGCAAGGAGCTGTACTTCCTGGGACCGGATCGCAAGCTGATGGCGGCGGACGTCCGCGTCGAGGGCGGAAACTTCAAGGCCGGCGTCCCGCAGGCGCTGTTCGACACGCGCGCGGCCCTGAACGGCGGGCTGGTCGCGACCTACTTCCCGTACGCGGTCATCGGCAAAGGCCAGCGATTCCTCGTGTCGACGGTGGTGAAAGAAACCGAATCGGCGCCGGTGACCGTGGTCGTCAACTGGACGGCGGGGTTACGAAAGTAGAGCGCGCTGCAGCGCGAAGCAAGGAAGGCGGGCGTCGCGAGTCAACCGCGGCGACTTCGTTCTCCGCGATCCGCGACGCGGAAGCGAGCAATGTCCATGCTTGCGCGATCAACCCGAGTTCGAACAACCCGATAATCGCCGCGACCCGCGTGAGCGCAACGAGTCGAAGGCCGACTTCCCGCCGCGCGAAGCGGATGCCGGCGACCGGCACCGGCCGCCGCGCACGCACCGCTCGAGTGAAGCCTCGCAAGACGGCTATCCGCAGCCTGAAGGCCTGCACTACATCTGACGTCCGGCTGAAGCCGAACACAACCGGACTATTCCGATCGGCCTCTGCCCGTTGAGCCGTCTACCTATCAGGTACCTGTCTTTTTCGTATGGTCTTCGTGTTTTCGTGTTTTCGTGGTTGCCTTTGTTACAGCCCCAGGTGCTTCATCAGCAGCTGCGCGAACTCAGGCCCTTTGCCTTCGTCTTCATGCTTGAAGTACACGAAGACGTCCTTGCACGCCGCCGTCTCCTTCGCGATCGTGTCGGCCCACCGCTTGATGTCGTCCGGTGTGTAGCCCTCGTCGCGCAGCCGGAAGTACGCATAGTCGGCGGTGATCCGGACCGGCGCGGACAGCTTCTCGCTGTCCGCCACGCACAGTGCAAGATTGCGCTTCGACAGGCGCTCGAAGATCTCGTCATCGAACCATGAGGCGTGGCGGAACTCGAAAGCGGCGCACAGCTTGGGCGGCAGCTCGTCGAGAAATGCGTCGAAGACGGCGAGGTCCTTCTTCAGGTTCGGCGGCAGCTGAAACAACAGCGCGCCCAGCTTGTCGCCGAGCGTCCCGGCCACCTGGCAAAACCCCTTTACGAGTTCGCCGCAGTTCTTCAACCGGCTGTCGTGCGTGATGCGTCGCGGCGCCTTCAGCGTGATCTTCCAGAGTGACGGCGTCTGCGCCGCCCAGCCGGACACAATCTTCTCGGTCGGCATCCGGTAGAACGTGTAGTTGATCTCGACGGTGGGAAACCGCGCGGCGTAGTACGGCAGCATCTTCGCCGCCGCGAGATCCGCCGGATAGAAGCTGCCTTTCCACTCGGGGTAGTTGTAGCCGGAGGTGCCGGTCCAGATCATGCGCTTGACTGTAAACTAGAAGGCATGCGCGCTCAATTCGTATTGTCGGTCTGCCTCCTGGTCACCTTCACCGCCTGCACCAAGGCGCCCGAGCGGCGGACGTTCACGCTGCAGGGTCAGGTGCAGTCGCTCGACACGCCGCGAAAGCTGGTCATCGTGAAGCATGAAGAGATCAAAGGCTTCATGCCGG
>JAYVMG010000132.1:0-4703 GCA_043759095.1 Acidobacteriota bacterium
TTGCCGACAAACGCGACGTCGGCCAGGGTCAGTCCGTGCTCTACCGCCAAAGCGCGTACGGCGGCGAGCTTGTCCTCGCAACCCTGGATGCATCGCATCGCGAGCTTCCTGCTGCGGGCGGTCACGACGGGATTGGTTTCGGTGGACACGATGGCAGTCGGGATGCCGGCCCGCTTCAGCTTCGCGAGCCCGAGGCCGTCGCTGCGCCAGCAACGGACCGACTCGACGCCGTCCTGCGACACGTAGACCGTGTTGTCGGTGAAGACGCCGTCGAAATCGAACACGACCAGCTTCACCGCGCGGAACAGGGGTTCAGTGCTCACGCCAGATTGTCGAACAGGATCGATTCGTCTTCGTTCATCGCGCGGCGCAGTGCGCGCCCGAGCACCGCCGGCAGTTCGTAAGGCGGCAACCCGTCGTTGGGCGACTTGATCGCGACGTCGGCCGCGGTGAGCACGTGGCCCGCCGGCAACGCGCGGGCCGCCACGAGCTTCTTCCCCATCTTGAAGAGCGGCTTCGTCTCCAGAGGAATCGGCTGCTTGATGCCGGTGCCGAGCGCCAGCCGCACGCGCCGAAGATCACGCACCATTTTTCGCATGCCCACCGGCTCCAGCGAGTACGCGTGGTCGGTGCCCTTCGAGGAACGGTTCAGCGTGAAATGCTTTTCAATGACGCGCGCGCCGAGAATGTAGGCGACGTCGGCCATCGCGATGCCATTCTGATGATCGGACAGACCGATGACCAGATCGGGATAGCGCTCACGGAACATCGCGATCACCCGGAGGTTCATGTCCTCCGGTTCGGCGGGATACGCGGCCGTGCATTGCAGCAGGCAGATCTGCGGATTGACGGACATCACGGCGTCGTAGACACGCTGCACGTCTTCGATCGACCCGCCGCCCGTGCTGATCACGACCGGCTTGCCGAACGCCGCGACGTGCAGAATGAGCGGCAGGTTGGTCAGGTCGCCAGACGCGATCTTGTATGCCGGCACGTCGAGTTTCGCGAGAAAGTCGGCGCTCTCGAAATCGAACGCGGTCGCGAAGAACGTCACGCCGATCTCGGCGGCGTAGCGTTTCAGCTCGACGTACGCGTCCCAGCCGAACTCGAGCGCCTCGCGGTGGGCGCCGTAGGTGGATCCGAAACTGTTCTCGTTCTCGTACGGCGAGTCGTACATCGCCCGCGTGTACATCGTCCGGTTGCTGCGTTTCTGCAGCTTGACCGCGTCGACGCCGCAGTCTTTCGCGGCGCGGAACATCTCCCTGGCTTTGTCGACGCTGCCCTGGTGGTTGTGCCCGATTTCGGCGATCACGTAGCAATCGCCTTCGTCATGCACACGCGCTGCGCCGATCGTCAGTTCTCGAGGCATATCGTCCCGGCCGCGACGGTGCGGCGATAAGGGTTGAGGCGCGATGCGAGGAGCGGCGCGGGAATCATCTGATCGAGGTGATACGACTTGCCCGCGCTCTCGAGCGGATCGAACACAGAGATGAAGCGCCCTTGTGCGAGGTTGTGCCAGTCACGCCAGTTCAAACCGAACCGGGTGGTTTCGGATGTCGTGCGCAGGAACATGACCCGCCAGGCGTAGTGCATCAGCCGCGAGCGGAGCGTCGCCGCCGCGGTCGCCGACGGGGCCAGATAGCTGAACTTCTCGCGGTAGACCGCGAAGTTATCGATACCGCCCATCTCGCGGATAACTTTCTCGTCGCCTTCCTTCTCCGCCCACTCCCGGTGGTGCAGCACGGCAATGTCCCGGGTCATCACCACCCGGGCGCCAGTGCTGAGGATCGACGCCGTCAGGTCGGGGTCGATCATGTACGCGCGATAGCCCTCGTTGAAGAAGCCAACCTCGCGGCCGAGCGCCGTCCGGAAGACGCCGTGGTTGCAGTTGAGGATCCCGTACTCCGAGATCGCGCCGCGGTACGGATCCTTTTTCCCGGGACCTTTCGTGTCTTTCATCTTCAGGCCCACCATCCCGACGTGTGGTTCGCTTTCGAGAATCGCGATGGCGGTGTCGAGACTGCCTGGGACCATTTCCGTGTCGTCGCTGAGCCAGCACGTGTAGGTGCTGTCGATCTCGCGCCACACGCGGTTGTAACAGCGCGCGGTGCCCACCAGTTGACCCTGGAACACCGGTGTAATCCGCGGGTCCGAGTTCAGGTACTCGATCGTGCCGTCGGTCGAACCCCCGTCGATCACGATCAATTCATGCGGCGTTCGCGTCCCGCTCTCGATCGCGTCGACAACGGTCTTCAGAAGGGCGAGTCGGTTGTAGGTCGCGACCAGCACGACGAAATGCCGATCCCGCTGATTAATGGGATCGCTCATGCGCCCGCGGGCATCGTCCACAACGCCGCGAGCCGCTCGGTGTTCGCGGCGTCATCGACGCTGCGGCCGAGCGGCACGTACCGGATGTTCGGATCATTCACCAGTGCCGGCGCCAGCACGCGCCAGCAGTCCACCACCGTCGCGCCGGCGCGGAAGTCCTTGGCGGTCAGCGCCAGATACGCGGGGTCCGGCGTGGTGACGATGACGGTGGACGCCTGGGCCAGGCAATCCTCCAGGGAGTTGATCACCAACCCCTGGTCCTTGAGTTCCTGTGACGCCATCGCCGACGCCAGCGGGTCATGCGCCACGACACGTGCGCCCTGCTTCGACAGCGCCTTGGCCAGGTAGATGCCCTGTGACTCTTCGATCACGTGTGAAAACGGCTTGTAGGCCAGGCCCAGGACGGCGACGGTGGCGCCGCGCTCGACCGAATGGCCGACACGTGCGAGGACGCGGCTCGCCAGCGAGCGGTTCATGCGGTCGGTCGTCTCCGCGAGATCGGCGCGCGCGCCGAGCGCGCGCGCGATGTAGCTCAGCGCCACGTTATCTCGCGGAAAGCATGGACCGCCGTAGCCCAGCGCGCCCGTGAGGTACTTGCGGCCGATGCGCGCGTCGAGACCGAGCGCGTTGCTGACAACGTCCACGTCGCCGCCAGGAATCCGCTCGCACAAATCGGCAAGCATGTTCGCGAACGTGATCTTCGTCGTGACGTAGGTGTTGACGGAGATCTTCGTCAGCTCCGCATTCTCGAGGCTCATGCGCTGGCACGGCGGGCGCTTCGGCATGATCGCCGCGTACGCATCGGCGAGCGCGCGCCCCGAGCGCTCGTCGAACTCGCCGACCAGTGTGAAGTCGGGGTTCAGGAAATCGCGAATCACGCTGCCAAGCGCGATGAACTCCGGGCTGTAGCAGAGGCCGAAATCGGCGCCGCAGGTCTTGCCCGATCGCTGCTCGAGAATCGGCAACAGGCCATGCCGGGTCGCCCCCGGCAGCACCGTGCTCGTCAGCACGACCACGTGATAGCCGCTCTTCTCGGCGAGCGCCGCGCCAATTTCGCCAAACGCCCACGCGGCGTACTGCAGGGAGAAGGCGCCGGATTCGTCGCTCGGTGTCGGCACGATGACGAACGTGACGTCGGAGTTCAGGATGGCGTCGCGGTGGCTCGTCGTGGCGCGCAACCGCTCGCGGTTCGCCGCGATAAGCTCGTCGAGCCCGGTCTCCTGCACCGGCGCGCGGCCGGCGTTCACCGCGTCGACCGCCTGCCGGTTGATGTCCACGCCGATGACGTGAAAGCCGCGGCTGGCGATGGCCGCGGCCATGCTCGCGCCCAGCTTGCCCAGGCCAACGATGGAGTACGCGCCGGTCACGAGCGTGCGGTCAGCGACGCGGCAGACGCGTTCGTCGCGAGTTGCTGGCGGACCTGCTCTTCAATCCACGCATAGGTTTTCGCGAGGCCGACTTCAAGCGAGACGGCCGGCTCCCAGCCGAGCACCTGGCGCAGCTTCGTATTATCGGAGTTGCGGCCGCGGACGCCCTGTGGTCCCGGAATGTGTGTCTTCCCCATCGTTACGCCCGCCGCCCCACAAACCAGATCGGCGAGCTCGTTGATCGTGACCAGGCGATCCTGCCCAAGGTTGAGCGGATCATGAAAGTCCGACGCCATCAGCCGCTGCAACCCGTCGAGGCAGTCGTCGATGTAGCAGAAGGAGCGCGTCTGCTCGCCGTCGCCCCAGATCTCAATCGCCGTCTGTCCCGTCAGTTTCGCGATCGCCACCTTGCGGCACATCGCCGCCGGCGCTTTTTCGCGTCCGCCATCCCAGGTGCCGAGCGGGCCGAAGATGTTGTGGAAACGCACCGTGCGCGTCTCGATGCCGTATTCCTCGCGGTAGTGCATGCAGAGCCGCTCGGTGATCAGCTTCTCCCAGCCGTACGCGTCCTGAGGCTGCGCGGGATACGCGTCCTCTTCCTTGAGAGCGGTGACGGCGGCAGCTGTCTGCTTGTATTCCGGGTAGACGCAGGCCGACGAGGTATAGAGGTAACGCGTGACCCCGTTCTGGTGCGCGGCTTCCAGCGTGTTCAAGTTGATCATCGCGTTGTTGTGCAGAATCGTCGCGTGATTCGCCGAGATGAACCCCATGCCGCCCATGTCGGCGGCGAGCGCGTACACCTGATCCACGCCGCGCGTCGCGACCCTTGCGTGCTCCGGCTCGCGCAGATCGCGCACCATGAAGTCGTCCGCGTCGGTCGGCGCGTACTCCGGTTCCTTGATGTCGACGCCCCGGACCCAGTGGCCGGCCTGCTTCAGACACGTCACGAGATGGTGTCCGATGAAACCACCGGCGCCGGTGACAAGAATTTTCGTCGCGTTGGTCATA
>JAYVMG010000133.1:0-4702 GCA_043759095.1 Acidobacteriota bacterium
CCGGACGCGCGCGCCCGCGACCGTTGTTGAACGGATCGAGCCCGAGCGTTTCGTTGTACGGGCCGCCGGTGTTCATCGACAGGCTCGTGCCCAGGTCGAACACGCGCAGGTTTGTGCGTCCGATCAGGAGAAAGCGATGACGCCGATCGAAGTCCGCGCGCGCCCATTCGCCTGACAGATCGTAGTCGTTGGCTGGATACGATCCGATGCCGTTCGTCTCGTTGTACCCGCGGCTCAGCGTGTATTGCATCTGCCCGTTGAACCAACGCGACAGCTTGCCGCGCAGCGTGAGCTGCAGCGAGTCGGTCTCCTGCCGTCCCGTGGACTCCACCTGCCGGATGACACCATACGCCGAATCGGGACGCGCAAGATATGACAGCGGGAGCGGCGCGTTGATGTCGCGCGACCGGAACAGATGGTACCCGCGCGCCCCGGTGTAGGTCAGCGACATCGTCAGCGTCTTCTGCAATTGATGATCCAGACCGACGCTGTACTGCACTGTCTGCGGAATCTGGACGTCGGGCGCAAGCTGGGCGATGCTGCGTGGCTGCGACGCCGCGGCCGTGGAATTAAACGGATCGGGATAACCGGGATCCGTGATCACGTATTTGATCAGCCCGCCAGGCTGCGAGTGCAGCACATCGGCAATCACGACAGGGCCACTGCGATCGTTGAAGACGCCGACCCCGGCGCGGATGACGTTGGTTTTCCTGTTGCCGGGCGCGTACGCCACCGAGAATCGTGGCGCAATATTGTTGTTGTCGTGAAAGTAGTTCTGCCAGTCGTAGCGCATCCCGGCTGAGACAGAGAGTCCCGGCCGCGCCTGCCAGTCGTCCTTGATGTACGTGCCCATTTGTTTTTCGAGCAGCGCGAGGTCGCCGTTGCCCTGCTGCTGGATGTACGCGTACGGGGTACCGGTCGCGTACGTGTCGAGCCCAGAGAAATAAAATGTCCCGCCGAAGTTCGTGCGATCTTCAAAGCCCCGGCGGCTCCAGTCGGGTAGCTGAAAGCCGGCCTGAATCAAATGATGTCCCCAGGTCCACGCGAGGCTCTCGTTCAGGTTCATGTGCAGTTCGGTGCGGACGAGATCGCTCTGGCCGCCGCCTCCCGTGAACGCGCCGTTGACGACGATGCCGCGCGCGGAGGAGGCGCTGGTCGTCGGCTCGCGCTCGTGCCCGACGAGCATCTGAAACTGGTTCACCAGCGTGGGGCTGAGAATCGTCTGCTGCGTGTAGGTGATCTGCTGCTCGTGGTGCTTGAACGTGGTCGCGGCGCTGGCGAGATTCGTGCCGCCGACGTTGCGGTTCTCGTCGCTCTCATACTGGTAGTTCGGCCGGATCGCCAACGTGTTGCCGTCGCTGATCTGGCGCGTGATGCTGCCCGAGAGCAGCGCCCGTCCGTTGGTGTGCGGCAGCGTGTCCTGGATGATGCCCGTGGGACCGACCGCGAAAACGAACGCCTGCTGATTCAGGATCTGGTCGTTCGCGGACAACATGAACGACATCTTGCCGCTGTGGCCGACCGGGCCGCCGAGGAATCCCTCGTAGATCCGCCGCTGCTCCGGCGGCTTCGTCGTGGCAAACGGGTTGCGCGCGTTCACGCCCGAGTCGCGGACGATCAGGTTGACGTCCCCGTGGTATTGCTGCGTCCCCGGTTTGGTGAGAATCTCGACGCGCCCGCGGCCCGGCCGCGAGTACTCCGCCGAGTACGGATCCTGGTTGATGCGGATTTGCGACACGGCCGACGCGCTGACGTTCAGCGCGTTCACTTCCATCCCGTTGACGACGATGGTGACGCCGCCCGTGCCGATCGAGCCGGAATCGAGAAACTGCGACATCGTCGCGACGAGGTCGTTGTCGAACACGGGAAGGCCCTCGAGCATGCTCTGGTCGGTGGTGATGGCATCGACGTTGGTACCGGCCGTCGCGCCGACATCCGCCGCTCCATTGCTCACCGTAATCTCCTGGGTCAGCCCGGCCAGATCGAGCACGAGCCGCTGTGAAACGATCGACCGTGTCCCGACACGGACTTTCGTCGTCGCCGGCTTGAAACCTGCGTAGCCCGCGCGCAGCTCGTACTGCCCCTGTCCGACGCGCTCGAAGCGGAACCCACCCGCCTGGTCGGTCGTGGTGGTCTGGACGAGGGCGCCCGCCGCGCTGACCAGCTCGACGGTCGCGGACGAAAGGATCGCACCGGTCTGATCCTGGACCACGCCGATGACGGCGACCGACGCCGTGGATCTCGGCTCGCCGGAGCCCACAGGCGAAGGTGGCTGAGCGGCGGCGAGCGGTGCTGTTGCGCACAACAGCAACAGCGCGTAGACGAACTTCATCAGGACTTGATCGGCTTGCCGCTGGCGGTGACCGCGACTTCGGTCTTCTTGCCGTTTTTCTCGACCACCGCTTCGTAGGTCACCGCCGTCCCTTTGGTGACCGTCTCGACCTTGCCGACCTTGCCACGCGCTTCGAGAGCAGCCTTCACAGCGGCTGGAACCGCGCTGATGCTGGTTTCTTCCTCGGTTTCAACAATTCGGCCTGCCGCGTCCACGAGGAGATCGCGCGAGTGACCGCCCACGGTCGTCTCGACTTCGTACATCGTCTTGCCGCCCTCCACCTCCACGGCGAGGCCGACAATTCGGGCGCCCTTGGCCTCTTCAGCCTGAACAGTTGTCTGAACCTGATGCGGCAGATCCTTCATTTGGATCTTCTTGTCCGCGGCCGGAAGCCCCGCCACGGTCACGGCTAGCGCGACGATGAGGTATTTCATCCGGACAGTCTAGTGTGCGGATGATGAATCGAGGATGAACTCGACTGGGTGTAGGCTTTTTGACGTGCGCGTCCTCCTGGTCGAAGACGAACCCGCCGCAGCGCTTGTCCTGGCCAAAGGCCTGCGCGAGCAGGCGTACGCCGTGGACATTGCCGGCGACGGCGACACCGCTATCTTCCAGGCCGGCACCACCGACTACGATGCGGTGATTCTCGACGTGATGCTGCCGCGGCGCGACGGTTTTTCGGTGTGCCGCGCGATCCGCGAGGCGGGCAGCGTGGTGCCGATCCTGATGCTGACCGCGCGTGACGCCGTGGAAGCACGCATCGAAGGGCTCGACTGCGGCGCCGACGACTATCTCGTGAAGCCGTTCGACTTTGGCGAACTGCTGGCGCGCCTGCGCGCGCTCGTCCGGCGGGGACGGCAGCCGCTGCTGCCCGAGCGGATCACCGTCGGGCCACTGGTCATCGACACGCGAAGCCGCCAGGTGCGCCTCCGCAACAGCGACGTGCTCCTGACCGCCAAGGAGTATGCGCTGCTCGAGTATTTCGTCCGCCGCGCCGGCGACGTCGTCAGCCGCGCGGATATCTCGGAGCACGTCTGGGATGAGCACCACGATCCGCTGTCCAACGTCGTCGATGTGTACGTGCAGCGGCTGCGCCGCAAACTCGATCGATCCGGATCCGAGTCGCTGATCCGCACGCGCCGGGGCGAAGGCTATCAGCTCGTGATCGGTGCGGTCGCATCGTGAGGACGCTGTCGCTGCGCGCGCGCCTGACGATCTGGTACACGCTCGCGCTGCTCCTCGTCCTCTGCCTGTTCGGTGCGAACATGTTGTGGCAGCAGCGGCGGATCGGTATCCGTCGCGTGGATCGTGAACTCGAGGGGCTGACGGCAACGCTCGCCAACGTCGTGCAGGACGAGCTGAACGAGAACGACGATCCCCCGACGGCGGCCGCCGAGGCGACCGCGACCGTCAATGCCGCGAACCGGGCGCTCGCGGTTTTCGACGCGCAAGGACACGTGCTCGGCGCCAGGTGGAGCGGTCTCGAGCTGCGCGATCCGCTGCCGGACGGCGACGGGTCGCCGCATGTCTGGAGCGTCGGAATCGGCACGGACGCGTGGCGCGTGCATGCGCGGCGGCGCGCGTTCGGCGACGTCACCCTCGTGCTGCTGGTCGCCAGCCCGATGTCGGATGTGTTGCGCGAGCAGCGTGAGGTGCAGGAAGCGATGCTGGTCGGCATCCCCATCGTGCTGCTGCTGGCCGGCGGCGGCGGCTTGTGGCTCGCATCGGTTGGCTTGCGGCCGATCACCGACATGGCCCAGCGCGCCGCACGGATTCCGCCGAACGGCCTCGAGGATCTCGGGCAGACCGAACGCACGGACGAGCTCGGTCAGCTGGCGGCGGCGTTCAACGGACTGGTCGCTCGTCTCCGGGCCGCGTTGCAGACGCAGAGGCAGTTCATGGCGGACGCGTCGCACGAGCTGCGGACGCCGGTGTCCGTCGTGCGCGCAACAGCGGATGTCATGCTGAGCCGCGACCATCGTGATGAATCCGAGTACCGCGAGGCGGTGACGATTGTCGGCGCGCAGGCGCGGCGTCTGGGGCGCCTGGTCGACGACATGCTGGTGCTCGCGCGCGCGGACGCCGGCGGCTATCCGATCCGCCCGGTGGATTTGTATCTCGACGAGATCGTCGACGACTGCCGCCGCGCGGTGGCCGTGCTGGCGACGGAGCGCGGCGTCACGATCCGCTCGCAGGCGTCACCGGAAATTCCACTGCGCGGCGACGAGGATCTGCTCCGGCGCCTGATCCTCAACGTGCTGCAGAACGCCGTGCAGCATACGCCCTCGGGCCGATCGGTGGCGGTCGAGATCCGGCAGGACGCTGCGGCCGTGCGGGTTCTGGTGATAGATGAGGGCGCCGGCATCCCGC
>JAYVMG010000134.1:0-4685 GCA_043759095.1 Acidobacteriota bacterium
CACGAGCGCGTCAGCCTGCCCGCGCAGGTCGTGGAGGAGTTGAGAGACCGCCGTGAGGCGGGCGTAGACGCCGTCAGCGGCCTCCCGCTGCGCCCGAAATGTGTCAATGGCAGTCGGCATCGCTACCTCCCTGGAGACAGGTCGTCGTCGCGTCCTGGCGCGGCTCGGTCACGTCGCTGTTCCGGTTCCTCGTGATCGTCGCCTGTCGCGCCGCTCGCGGCACCACTTCTGCCGTTCTCGAGCGCATCGACTTCGCGATCGATCTCTCCGATTGCATCCCGGCGGTCGATGCGCTCAACCGCCGCTTCTAGGCCGTCGTGTTCAAGCCCTCTGCCGACCATGTGGGCCGCTGCCGGCCCGTAGTGATTGCCGGGCTCGCGATCGATGCCCTGGCGTTGATAGCTGCGGTGGTCGACGCGTTCCCCGCGTCCGCGCGCCTGAAGCATTACGTTCGTCAGTTCAGCCCACCGCTCGCGCGCGCTCTACATCCATTCGCGACCGTGAAATGTGCGGCTCTTCGGAGCCCCACCCTGGTCCGGAGGCACGGAATTCGCGCGGCGAAACCACTGCGTGCGATCGCGTTCGACGCCGTCGTTCTGACGCTCGGACATCATCAGGTGCGCGTGTGGATTGTGTTCGGATCCGTTCGCATCGCGGCCCTCATGGATTGCCAGGGTATATGGCAGGTGCTCCTTGTCGGTCAGCTCATGGGCAAACGATCGCGCCAGCTCGATCTGATCGTCAGGATCGAGATCGCGAGGCAGCGCGAAATCTGCGCTGACGTAGAGGCGTCCATTCGCGCGTTCATAGAGATCGGCGCCGTCCCAATACAGGCGCGCCTCATCGTCAGCCCATGACGGCATGTGATCCGACTCCATGTGGATGGCCGCATCACGATCGGGATCGTCGTACTCCTCCCTGCGCGTGATGTAGGCGTGCGCGGCGCGCGCAGCGCTTTAGACAAAATGACGTTTAGCGAACGCTCGGCCCGATCCGGTCTTGAGGTACTTCTCAAAGGATCGAGCGCTGCTCTCGTTCGTGAACTTCACCGAAACGATGAGTTCCCAGGGACGAAGCGGCGCAGTGTGCTGAGAGCCACCGGAGTTGTGTGTCTCGAGTCTCGACTTCACGTCGCTCGTCAAGCCGACGTAGAAGCGATTGGAGGCGGAGAAGCTGCGGAGCACGTAAACGAAGCGCTTGGCGACCGGCATGCCGTTCGTCGGTGCAAAAGTGCGTCCTTAGCCTACGCGCTTTGCGCTACGGCGGGGCAGCCTTCGCTTGGGTAGGTTGGACTCGCTCGCTGGCTTGCCCAGCCGAAGCTCGCAGGGACAGGAGAACGCCCGCCTTCGCGCTTTGCGCTACGGCGGGGCAGCCTTCGCCTGAATCGCGAGCGAAGGCTGGCGTCCCCAGCGGGATTCGAACCCGCGTTTTAGCCTTGAAAGGGCCACGTCCTAGGCCTCTGGACGATGGGGACAAACAGGTGAGACCGAACGCAAAATGATAGCACGCCGCTGATTACGCGGGTACCTTGGCGGCCGCGACGCTGGCAGCGGCGACTTCCGCGCGGCGATGGCGGGCGACTTTCAACGCCGCCTCGAGATGCTGCGGCTCGGCCTTGCCGTTCAGGATGCCGCCGTCGGCCAGCATCAGCTGCTGAGAGAGCACGCGGCCGGTGACGCGCCCTTCGTCCATGATGTCCACGCGCCCGGTCGCCATCAGCGTACCGTCAACGGCGCCACGCACCGTGATCTGCCGCGCGACGATGTCGCCGGTGACGAGCGCGTCAGCCCCAACCGTCACCATGTGATTCTCGTTCCACACGTGCCCCTCGATGCGCCCCTCGATCAGCACATCCTCGACGCACTCCACGCTTCCACGAATGGTGACCGTCCGCCCTTGAAGAGACATCCTTTATTGTCCCACACTACTTCGGCTGCAGAAGCTCTTTGATACCGCCGAGCGACGCCAGGATCCCGCTCGCCTCGTAGGGGAGGAACACGAGCTTCTGGGCGTTGGTGGAAATCTGGCCGAGCGCCTCGAGATACTTCTGCGCGATCAGGTATTGCGCGGGACTGCCCGCGGTGCCGAGCGCCTGCGAGACAACCTGAATCGCCTGCGCTTCCGCTTGCGCGACGCGCAGCCGCGCTTGCGCCTGTCCCTCGGCCGCCAGGATCGCCGCTTCCTTCGCGCCCTCCGCGTTCACGATCGCGGCCTGCTTCTGGCCTTCCGCGCGCAGAATCGCCGACGACTTCTCGCCCTCGGCCGTGGTCACGACGGCGCGCCGCGTCCGCTCCGCGGTCATCTGCTTTTCCATCGTCAGGCGGATCTCTTCAGGTGGCGTGATGTTCTTCAGCTCGATTCGCATCACCTTCACGCCCCATTGCTGCGTGGCAGAGTCCAGCGCCGCCCGCAGTTGCGTGTTCGTCGAGTCGCGCGACGACAGCGTGTGATCGAGATCGAGCTGGCCGATGACGTTGCGCAGCGCCGACAACGTGAGCTGCTCGAGGCCCCACGGCAGGTTCTGCACTTCGTAGGTCGCCCGGACGGGATCGGCGACGAGATAATAGATGACCGCGTCCACCTCCATCGTCACGTTGTCGCGCGTGATGACCGGCTGCGGCTCAATCTTCGTGATCTGTTCGCGCAGGTCGATCGTCGCTCGCACGGAGTCGAGGAACGGGACGATCGTGTTGAGGCCGGCCTCCGCACTGCGGTGGAACTTGCCGAGCCGCTCGATGATCTTCACCTGCTTCTGCGGCACGATCTTGATCGTGCGCATCAAGACGATCAGCATGAAGAACGCGATGCCGAACAGAACGATGATATTGAAAGGAATCATGCCCGCGTAACCTCCAGCACGATGCCGTCAGCCGAGACGACACGGATCTTGGTGCCCGTCGCGAGCGGCTCGCCGCAGCGCGCCGCCCAGTCTTCACCGCCGACGTTGATGCGACCCGTGCCCAGCGTGGGATCGATGTCGTGCGTCACCTGACCGTGCCGGCCAACGAGCGGCCCGGTGCGCGACGGCACGCCGCCGCCGGCCAGACGGCTGAGGAGATTCGCGCGCAGCGCGACGAGCGAGACACTCATCACGACCACGAACGTGCCAATCTGCACCGGGACGCCGAAACCGAAAAACGCGGCGCCCGCGGCGGCAACCGCGCCGGCGCTGACGAAGGCGCAGCCGAAGTGCGGGAGCGAGACCTCGATGACGGCTGCGACCAGCGCGACGGCGAGCCACGACAGCGATCCGATCTGCGCCGCCCACTCGGAGAAGAGGCTCGCGATCATAGTCCTCTTAACAGCGGGCGGCCGCCCGGCCGTCCGGGCCACGGCATGCCGGCGACCATCAGCAGCGTCGTCAGGCCGAAGCAGACGAGAAGCTTCGTGCGTTTCGATGCAGAAGAGGTGGCCTTGCGCGCCAGGACGCGTCCGACGTGCGCCACGGCAATCGCCGCAAACATCGTCGTCGTGTGCTCGACGGCCCAGAACCGCAGCGCGGGATCTTTCATCGCGCCGCCGAAATTCTCGAGGATCGCCTTCATGTTCGGGCTGACTACGAAGTAGAGCAGCAGGCCGAGGAGGAGCTGCGTATCGAGCACCATCATGGTGACCATGCCCCAGCGATCCGCGAGCGAAGTCGGGCCTTCGACCTTGCCGCGCAACGCGGCCAGCGTCGTGCCCACGGCGGCAACCAGAGCAATCCAGCGAATCCAGGAATGAAGGGCGAGGACAGTCGAATACATGAGGCCACCTTAACACGGGGGCGGCCGGGCAGGTGGGCGGGTGGGTTGGATGGGTTTTACTTCCGGAGACATGCGCGGTCTAACGTATCCAGCAGATAAGGAGCGTCAATGGCCGCCGGTGACTTGCTGATCGAACATCTCTTGCGACGCACGGGTTTTGGGGCGAGCAGCGATGAGTTGGCGACGTACAGCCCACTGTCCTACTCGCAGGCCGTCGATCGTCTCGTGAACTACGACGCGTTGTCCGACACGGTTGACGCGAACATCGGCAAGGCCGCGTACCTCGGCGCCACCTCCCGCGGTCCGTTCTCTCCGAACACGGCGCCAGACGATGCGCGGCAGCGGTGGCTGTTCAGGATGGTGCACTCCGACCGCCCGTTGCAGGAGAAGATGACGCTCTTCTGGCACAACTACTTCGCGACTGGTCTCTCGAAAGTGGTCGCCGGCGTGAAAGGGCAAGGGGTGGTGAAGGAGGGGAACGGCACGCGCCTGATGGTGGCGAAGGCGTCCGAGGATCCGGCGAAGCAGCAGGGGCAGATCGAGTTGTTTCGCGCCAACGCGCTCGGCAGCTTCCACGGTTTGCTGCTCGCGGTCGCGAAGGATCCGGCCATGCTGATCTGGCTCGACGGCGACACGAACACGAAAGCGCAGCCACAGGAGAACTTCGGGCGCGAGCTGATGGAGCTCTTCTCGCGCGGCGTCGGCTACTACACCGAAGACGACGTGTATGCAGCGGCGCGCGTGTTCACTGGGTGGAATCTCGCTCGCCCCGCCAATTCGCAGGACCCGGCAGGGTCGTTCGGCTTCGTCTACAACGCCAACCAGCACGAGACCGCCGCCAAGACGTTCAGCTTCCCGATCTATCCGGATGGCAGTCACACGATTCCGTCGCGCGCCGCGTCCGGCGGCATGCAGGACGGGCTCGATCTGATCGCCGCG
>JAYVMG010000135.1:0-4680 GCA_043759095.1 Acidobacteriota bacterium
TCGAGTGGCGCGGGCGCCTCCAGCCCCCGCGTCATCACCTCTGCGATCCGTCCGCGGGACATCGGCAGGCGCGGCATCTCGGGGCCGAATGCGCCAGCCAGCTCGCGCTCAGAAAGCAGTGTGCCCTCCGACAGCATGCAGGCCCGCTCCACCACGTTTTTCAGTTCGCGCACGTTGCCGTCCCAGCGTGCATTCAGCAGTACGCGCTCGGCGCCAGGCGTCAGGCCATGAATCGGTTTCCGCATCCGCGCGGCGCAGTCGCGCATGAACGCACCGGTGAGGTACGGAATATCCTCACGACGGTCGCGCAGCGGCGGGAGGTTCAGCTCGACGACGTTGAGGCGGTAGAACAGGTCGCCGCGGAATCGTCCTGCGGCGACTTCAGCGCGCAGGTCGCGATTCGTGGCGGCGACAACGGTCACGTCCACCCGCTTCGGCTGCAGGGAACCCACGCGTTGCACCTCCCCGTATTCCAGGGCGCGCAGCAGCTTGGCTTGCACCGACAGGGGCAGTTCGCCCACTTCGTCGAGAAACAGCGTGCCGCCGTGCGCGGTCTCGAACACGCCGGCCTTTGACTCCACCGCGCCAGTGAACGCGCCGCGGACGTGTCCGAAGAGCTCGCTTTCGAACAGCGTGTCGACCACTGCCGAGCAATTGATCGTCACAAACGGCTTGTTGCGGCGCGTCCCGGCGTGATGAAACGCGCGCGCGGCGAGTTCCTTGCCCGTACCCGTTTCGCCGCCGAGCAGCACGACCTTCGCGTGCGGCGCCAGCCGCTGGATCAGGCTGAAGACTTCCTGCATCAGCGGGCTGCGCCCGAGCATGCCGCAGAACTCGAGTTGCCGCGCCACCTGGCTCTCGAGCGCGACGACCTGCGCCCGTCGCTCGAGTTCGGCGCGGATGTCCTCGAGGACCTGTCGCAGGCGATCGAAGTCAAAGGGCTTGGTGAGATATTCGCGGGCGCCAAGCTTGATGGCTTCCACCGCACTGTCCACCGCCGCGTACGCGGTCATCAGGATCACTTCACAACCGGGGACCGTCGTCCGGATCTGACGCAGCAGATCGAGCCCGTTAACATCGGGCATCCGGAGATCGACCATCGCGAGGTCGGCAGGTTTGCGCAGCAGTGTGCGCATCGCCTCAGCGCCGCTGGCGCAGGCGACGACGTCGAAGCCGGCTTTGGCCGCCAGTCGCTCCACGACTTTCAGGACGGGGATCTCGTCATCGACGACGAGGAGCAACGGTCGGCCGGTTCGGGGTGTGGCCATTGATCTGTGAGCGCTCGGGTTCCAAAAAGCGTGCCGCCGATGCGCGGCGACGATGCCGGGCGCGGTCCTCAGGTGCGCACATACATGTGCGGTTACGGTCTGTACTGCGTGCGCTTGTGGGCGTTATAGCACATAGCCGCGCACTGCGCGGGTCGCCTTCCGCGCGCATTGGCCGTGCATCTGGGCCCTTTGCGCAACAGCCCCTTCGGCATCTGAAATGACCGCGGATGGGCCTGCATCGTCCCACAAACGGACACGATTGACGTTTCTATGCGCACTTTTGCCAACGCGTAAGTTATGGCGATATCATGACTTACCAGCGTCGGCGACATTGGCGCGCAGCGTGCGCCGGGGAAAGCGCGATCGTTCTCCTGAATGTTTCCGTCTAAGCAGGCACAACAGCCATGGATATTGCGCGTCCGTCGAATGCCAAACAGAAACGCATCAAACAGGCGATTTATGTCGGCGTCAGTCTCCTCGTAGTCGTGCTCGTGAGCGTCGGCCTGTCGCGCCTCAAGCCGGCGGCGCCGACCGTCGAGCGCGCCGTGGTCTGGCCCGATGCCGTGAAGCGCGGTCCGATGGTGCGCCAGGTGCGCGGCCTCGGTACGCTCACACCGGAAGACATCCGCTGGATTCCCGCCACGACGCAAGGCCGCGTTGAAAAGATCGTCCTGCGGCCGGGAACACAGGTGAAGATCGGCGACGTCATCCTCGAGCTCAGCAATCCGCAACTCGAACAGCAATTGCAGGACGCCCAACTCAAACTGGCTGGCGCCGAGGCCGGCCTCGCCAACACCAAAGTCCAGCTACAGAACGACCTCCTCCAGCAGCGTGCGGCATCGGCCAACATCGAAGCCGATTTCAACAAGGCAAAGATGCAGGCGCAGATGAACGAGGCGCTCGCGAAGGATCAGCTCGTGTCTGACCTCGTGCTGAAACAGTCGCAGGTGGATGCACAGTCGCTCGAGGTCCGCAACCAGATCTCGAAGGATCAGCTGGCGAGCAAGGCGGATTCGATGCGCGCCCAGATGGCCGTGCAGCAATCGCTGGTCGATCAGGCGCGCGCGCTGATGACGCTCACCCGACAGCAGCAGGCCGAGTTGAAGGTCAGGGCCGGCCTCGACGGCATGCTCCAGGTCGTGCCCGTGGAAGTCGGTCAGCAGGTGGCGCCGGGGACGAACCTGGCGCGGGTCGCCAACCCGAGCCGCCTCAAGGCCGAAATCAAGATCGCGGAAACCCAGGCGAAAGACATCCAGATCGGACAGAAGGCCGAAGTCGACACGCGCAACGGCATCGTCGAAGGTCGCGTCGCGCGCATCGACCCGTCGGTCCAGAACGGCACGCGCACGGTCGACGTCACGCTCACCGGCGCCCTGCCGAAAGGCGCCGTGCCCGACCTGAGCGTGGACGGCACCATCGAACTCGAGCGGCTGAACGACGTGTTGTTCATGGGCCGTCCCGCCTTCGGACAGGATCAGAGCGTCGTCGGCCTGTTCCGGATTGGCGCCGACGGCGTCACCGCCGAACGCATTCAGGTGAAGCTCGGTCGCAGCTCGGTGAACACCATCGAGGTGCTCTCGGGTCTCAAGGTCGGGGATCAGGTGATTCTGTCCGACATGTCCGCCTACGACGCATACGACCGCATCAGATTGAAATAGCAGGAGACCAAGCATGGCTGAGAACGGACAGGCGCTGATCAAGCTGGATGGCGTGACGAAAGTTTTCTTCACCGACGAAGTCGAGACGCACGCGCTCTCCGGCATCCATCTCCAGATCAACAAGGGCGAATACGTGTCGATCGCCGGACCGTCCGGCTGCGGAAAGTCCACGCTCCTGTCGATCCTCGGCCTGCTCGATTCGCCGACCGAAGGACAGTACCTGCTGAACAACCGGCCGGTGGCCGAACTCCCCGCGTCCGAGCGCGCGCGCGTGCGCAACCGGGAGATCGGGTTCATCTTCCAGAGCTTCAACCTGATTGGCGACCTGACGGTCTTCGAGAATGTCGAACTCCCGCTCACCTATCGCGGCATGAAGGCCGCTGAGCGCAAGCAACGCGTGGAAGCGGCGCTCGAGCGCGTCGGCATGGCGCATCGCGCGAAGCACCTCCCCAGCCAGCTCTCCGGCGGTCAGCAACAGCGCGTCGCCGTGGCCCGCGCGGTCGCCGGCGAGCCGTTGATCCTGCTGGCGGACGAGCCGACCGGCAACCTGGACTCGCGCAGCGGCGAAGCGGTGATGGACCTGCTCCGCGAGCTGCACCGCGCAGGCGCGACGATCTGCATGGTCACACACGATCCGCGGTACGCGCGGCACGCCGACCGCAGCATCCACGTCTTCGACGGCCGCGTCGTCGAAGAGCAGACCGAAATGGCGGTGACGGAATAGAACCCCGTCGGGGTGAGGGCTTAGAGCTAAGGGCTGATGGCTGAACCGCCACGCCGTCACTCGCAGCCCTGAGCCCTGAGCCTTCAGCCCTTAGCCCTTCGTATGCTTATTGACCTCCGCCAAGCGTTCCGGTTCGTCGTCAAAGCCCCCGGCTTCAGTTCCCTGGTCGTCGCCGTGCTGGCGATCCCATCGTGGCGCTGAGAGCGGACTGATCATGCTGATTTCATTACGGAACCTCGAAAAATCGTACCCGCACGGCGTCGGACGCACCTACGTCCTTCGCCGCATCAACGTGGACATCAAGGAAGGCGAATTCGTTTCGATTATGGGACCGTCCGGCGCCGGCAAGTCGACGCTGCTCCATATCCTCGGGATGCACGACAGCGCCTGGTCCGGCGAGTACTACTTCATGGACCAGCCGGTCCATCGTCTCAATCCCAAACAGCGTGCGGAACTGCACAAGAAGCACATCGGGTTCGTGTTCCAGAGCTATCACCTGCTCGACAACCTGACCGTCTACGAGAATCTGGAGATTCCGCTGTCGTACCGCAACGTCAGCCGCGCGGATCGCCAGAGCATGGTCGGCGACGTCCTTGACCGCTTCCAGATCGTCGGCAAGAAGGACCTCTATCCGAATCAGCTATCGGGCGGACAGCAGCAACTCGTGGGCGTGGCCCGAGCGGTGATCGCGAACCCGCAGGTCATCCTCGCCGACGAACCGACCGGCAACCTGCACTCGGCTCAAGGCAAAGAAATCATGCAGCTGTTCCGCTCGCTCAACGAAAGCGGCGCGACGATCATCCAGGTCACGCATTCGGAAGTGAACGCGTCCTATGGAACGCGCATCATCCAGCTGCGCGACGGCTGGGTCGCCGATGAAGAGCCGTCAAACCAAAGGCCGCTCGCCAACGTCTAACGTGCGGCTATTTCCCGGAGAGCGTCTTGGCAATTGCACACCGATGGCCCGTTGAAGTCCACACGCCGGCGCGAACCGAGTCGGCTGTCCCCCGCGTCCTGATCGCCGACGATC